>NZ_CAKLDI010000002.1:0-300000 GCF_921293875.1 Vibrio stylophorae | reverse complement strand
GTGACATGTGGGATCTCTTTTGTGGGGTAGGTGGATTTGCGTTGCATTGCGCCAGTGAAACCACCAAGGTCACTGGCATTGAGATTGAACCTGAAGCCATCGCCAGTGCCAAACGCTCAGCACAAATGATGGGTCTTGAGGGTTTGTCATTTGCAGCCCTTGATTCTACGGGTTTTTCGATGCAGCACGATAGTGCGCCAGAATTGGTCTTGGTGAATCCGCCGCGTCGCGGGTTAGGTGCGCCGCTTTGCCAACAGTTGAGCCACTTTGCGCCGCAGCACATCATTTACTCTAGCTGTAATCCGCAGACACTTGCAGAAGATTTGTCCCGCCTTGATGGTTACGTTGTCACTAAGGTGCAATGGTTTGATATGTTCCCACATACTGAGCATGCCGAGGTGATGGTGCTGCTCACCCATCAGCCTCAATAACGGGTATCAATGTGTTGAGTTGTCACTCTTCAATCAAAAAGCGCTTCGGCGCTTTTTTACTCTCTGTGGGTTCTTTTTTGCTCTGTGCGGGCCAATCAATTTTCTTTGCTTGAATTGCGCTAAATAGCGTTTCTTTCAGCTCCGTTGCCTTGATTTGATTGGGCCGGCGTATCAGCGCTAAACTCTATTGATAAATAGATGATTAAAGGTGCGCTATGCAAATTATCAAAGTCACCCAAGAGCGGCTCGTAATCTACCATAACCTTGCGCAGGCCTATGAAGCTGAATTTTCAAAGATCATGCAAAAAAAGCCGGATGCAGCGGGGCGCTTTCCTCTAGATACCGAGCTTGGCGGTGATGTCACAGGCTACCTGCTTTATCATGAGGGTGTGCCTGCGGGTTTGACCGCCATTGCGCAGGAGGCTGTTGGACATTTTGAGGTGTGCGATTTTTATATCGTCCCTTATTTTCGACAAAATCAGCTCGGCAAACAGTTTATTCAGCAGATTTTTGCATCCTTGCAAGGTGCATGGGAGATCAAGCAAGTGGCAGGGGCCGATCACGCGGTACGCTTTTGGCGCGAGGTGATTGGCGATTATACCCAGCAAAATTATCGGGAAGACCAATACCAAGATCCCAAATGGGGTTGGGTGACACGCCAGCAGTTTTCCCATGAGTCCTTATTGAAAACAGACGAAGCCTAAAATTCGCTGTGATGATATAGAGCCGCTGAGCAGTTGTGAGCCGCTCATATAGTCCGTAACAAAAAAGACGTGCATTGCACGTCTTTTTGTTGGTTAGCCATGGGCTATTTTGGTGTGACATCCATGGTATGGAATCGATGATCATCAAGTGGATAGGTCTTTTCACGTGACTGATGAAAATCGATTTTATGCAGATTGATGGACTTAATACGATTATCAAACATAGTGGTGTAGTACAGCATGCCATGCGTTTGATCGATGACTGAGGTCCATTGGGTGGCGCTGGGTAAATTTGGAATATGGGCTTTGTTGTTAAACTCGCTACCGATGGGAATATCAAAGTTATTCAGGATATGAAATGCCTGTGATACAGCCGCTTTTGCCGTAGGCAATTTGGGTGCGGAATTGACATAGAACGCTGCGCGCACAAAGCGAGACGGTGGGGTGATATCACCTGGTAGTCCCAAAGCGCCAGAGCCAACGCCAAAGGAGAATGTATTCACACCATTGATACTTTGGTTTTGCGCGATACCTGGGGTGAGGTTAACGTAATTATTTAGGTTGGTGAGCTGCCATGGATAATCTGGCGCATTGGTGAGGACTTTGGCGACATTGTCATAGAAATGAATTTGCCCGCCATGGGTGATCTCAATGATCACGCTATGTCCCTGTTTGTCTGACACGCGCCAGTGCGCTGTGGGGGATGGATTGCCTTTCTTATCGATATAAACATTGACGATTTTAATGCTATTGAGCGCTGATTTGACTTCATCGACCGTTGCATATTGGCTAAGCATCCAACGGACAAAGTCCATATCCGTGATGTTGTTGGCGCTGTCTTTTGGATCAAATTTGGCTAAATCGCCATAGTTTTTAAAATAGAAAAGCCCAGCGGACAAGCCTTGTTCATTGACCCCTTCTGCAATAAATCGATCGTCACTGACTGAAATACCCACAAAGCCATATTTAGATTGCCAGCTTAATCCTTGCTTTTGATTTGGCAGGGTACTGGCATAGCGATAGTTGCGAGGGGAGATAACTAATTTGCTATTGAGATTATTTTCGCCCCATTCAATGGTGCGGGCTTGAATATAGTCGTTGTCGGTGGTGTTTAATGAAATGCCGGTACACGCATTGGCTGAATAAGCAAAGCAGGAGGCAAGGAGCGCTGCCAAGAGTTTTGTCTTCATGGGTCACTCAGAATTTGAAATGGTCTTTCGACTTTACGCCGATTTATCATTTAGGGTAGCGGTGATTGAGGGTGATCGAAAATAATAGACAAGCGCAAATGTAATGATTATTTGACATCTATTCTGCACTTCTTTTGATCTGACTTTCCTTACTTTCACTGGCAGCATCATAAAGTAAGGAAAGCGAAGGAAGGACAATTCAGCAATCCTATTCAAGGCAAAACGACACTGTCTAAAGCTTACGTTTCAGCCGTTTTTCAACTTGTTTCTTTTCCCATTCGTCACCGAAAAAATCGAAGATTCGGTAGGTGCTGATGCCATAACAGACAATTCCAATACCCCAACCTAAGGCTGGCCATACGACCCATAAATAACTAGGGTCTGTGATTAAATTTATGATTAAAAGGAGTGTCATCACGGCAAGATAACAGAGCACTTTAGCGTAAAACTTTTTAAGCTTTCGCACTTCCTCGCGCATTTCTAGTTCTTCTTTACTGGCACTACGATCAGTGTCGTGACGAGTTTCATTTGTGTGCTTCGGTGTCGTCGTATCGTTATTTATGTAATGGTGCATGGCAATCTCCTGCTGTAATTGCTCAACGTCAATTTCGAAAACAGCAGCTAGTGCATTGCATGTATCTAATCCAGGCTTTTCGCCGCGTTCAATGCGCTGAATGGTACGGACGCTAACATCACAAAATGTCGCGAGTTGATCCTGCGACCAACCGCGCTGCAATCGAAGTTTACGTATGAGCATTTTCTTTCCCTGTGTGATTTGCACTTACCATAAGCAATTCGCGCGCTGTCGGTAACGACAGTAACCCGACAAATAGGCGACAGTCCGTTGGAACGGCGCTGGATAGTATAAATTATCACTCGATTTAGGTATTTGATGTTCGCAACAAGTTGTGCGTTAGTCGTCGGCTACGCTGAATGCTAGAAGAGGTTTGCTCGTGTTTTCGGTGTGAAGTGCACAGCCAACTATCCATTAATGAGTGACGCATTGAGAAAAGGGAGCAGCGAGCTCCCTTTTGTTATCGTGGTCTAACCGAATTACTCGCGACCAAAAACTTGGTTTTCTTGCTCTTGTACGCGGATAAAGGTGGTGCGTTTGGTCAGCTCTTTGAGCTGTGCTGCGCCCACATAGGTACAGGTTGAGCGTACGCCGCCAAGGATATCTTGCACGCTGAGTTCAACAGGACCACGGAAAGGTAGTAGCACGGTTTTACCTTCAGCTGCGCGGTATTGGGCAACGCCGCCTGAGTGTTTGTCCATGGCTGATTGTGATGACATGCCGTAGAATTTCATCCAGAGTTTGCCATCTTTTTCGATGACTTCGCCGCCGCTTTCTTCATGGCCTGCCAGCATGCCGCCAAGCATCACGAAATCAGCGCCGCCGCCAAATGCTTTAGCCACATCGCCTGGGCAAGTACAGCCGCCATCACCGATGATGCGACCACCTAGACCATGAGCGGCATCTGCGCATTCAATAATGGCTGAAAGCTGCGGATAACCGACGCCAGTTTTAACGCGCGTGGTACACACAGAGCCAGGGCCGATACCCACTTTGACGATATCTGCGCCAGCAAGGATCAGCTCTTCAACCATATCACCAGTAACAACGTTACCAGCACTGATCACTTTGTCTGGGAAGGCGGCGCGTACGCGTTGCACATATTGTACTAAATGCTCAGAGTAGCCGTTGGCGATATCGATGCAGATAAACAGAAGATCTGGGTTCAGTGCCAAAATCGCTTTGGTTTTTTCAAAATCAGCATCCGATGTGCCAGTTGACACCATTACATAGGGGCAGGCTTCTGGATGGGCGGTCACAAAAGATTGCCATTGTTCGACGGTGTAGTGTTTGTGGATTGCAGTCAGCATCTGGTGTTTCGCCAAAGCTAAAGCCATGTCAAAACTGCCCACGGAGTCCATGTTGGCGGCAATGACAGGCACGCCAGACCATTGACGACCACTATGCTTGAATGTAAACTCGCGGGTTAATTCCACTTGGGACCGGCTTTTTAGGGTTGAGCGTTTTGGGCGAAACAGCACATCTTTAAAACCGAGTTTTAAGTCTTGTTCAATACGCATCTCTTTTCCTTAACGTATTTTGGACACAAAAAAAACGGGGCGCTTTTTGGGGCGTCCCGTTTTTCATTATTCTAGTGCGCGAAAACGTTTTCGCAAGACTGCATTTTCAATTTTTTTTGTGATACTTTTAGTCAGAAAGCATCCTTGAAAACCGCCTTGTCCAAATATTTATCCACTCAATCCCACTTAACAAGTGAAATCTTTCGCTTAATTCAAGTCCTTTTGTCGCTTAAATTTCGCTTTTTCACGCTCACTTTTCACTTTTTTACCCAAATATTGCGCGGGCATTGCTGCGCTCTTCCAACGTCCAATTTTCTGGATCTGATCGAGATTTAAGCCTGTTTTAGCCAGTGCTTGGGTGGCACCAACGCGCGAAGATTGCCCTGAAAATGGATTTTTGTGATCAAAGCCCAGTAGCTGACTCGCGCGGCGAAACACGCGATAAATGGAGGAGTGATCCATGGGGCTTTGCGCCACATTGCTATGCCTGTCGATGCTACGAAAGAGCAGGCCATCACTGATACCGGCTAAGGCGAGCCAGTACTCGAGTTGCGCTCTGGTTTCTTGGGTGAGGGGCAAATAGTGCTGATCAATTTCAATAAACAAGGTGCCGTCGTCATCTTCAGCCAAATTGGCGCAGGTGAGTTCGCAAAGCTCGCTTCTTTTCAGCAGCGTTTCAAACATTACCGCCCAAATCGCCAAATCGCGCTGATCTTTAACCAGTTCGCTTTCGCCTAATTGTCGATAGAGCGCTTTGAGGTGCTTGGCGTGAAAAGGGCGCGCCTGTGTTGCGTCATCTTTTTTGTCGCCACGCAGTGATTGCAGGGTGTAGTGAACTTCGCGATGTGCCACAGGGTCGATTTGCCCTAAGTATCGATGTACGCGGGCGATGGTTAAGCTGTAGCGCCGCAGTGAAGCAAACTTACGCGCTTGGCTCATCTGCAGCAGAAATAGTTTTACGGTATTGGGCTCCGCAGGAAGCGGACAGCGCGAATTGAGCTGGCAATATTCGACAAAGTGATTCCAATCCTTGCGCATCGCTAGCAAAGAATTTTTGGCATATTCACCCTGCGTGAGGGTTTGCAGCGGTGCTAAATCCTCAAGAGGCCGGGTAAATAGTGCGAATAAAGCTGGGCTGTCTGTGGTGATCTGTACTTGTTTTGCCATCGCGTATATCACTCATTCATTAACTCTAATGCACTATAACTAACTTGTTTGGATGAGTCATTAATAGTTCTTCAATACAACAATCAGATTTGCGACTAAACACTGTTTAGTAGACACAAAAAACGCCTCAAAAGAGGCGTTCATTGTGTCTGTGCATCTGACAATATTACTGACAGTTTAAACCTTAAACTGCGACATCAACTGATCCAGCTCACCGCTTTCATTGGCCAGTGATTGACAAGCGCTTTGCGCATTTTGAATATGCGCTAAGGTCTGGTTACAGCTATCTACAATGGATTGAATATTGCGGTTCAAATCCGTGGTGACATGATTTTGCTCATTGGCCGCAGTTGCCATGTGATCGTTCATTTCATTAATCACGGCAATCGCGGTATTCATCGCTTCTAGTGAAGTATTGGTTTGCTGCGCATGCTCCACAGTGCGATTACCCACACTTGAGCTGGTTTGCATCGCGCTGACTGATTGCTTCGCGGTGCTTTGCAGCTGCTCAATCATATGCTGAATTTCACCCGTACTTGCTTGTGTTTTACTTGCAAGTGAACGTACTTCATCCGCAACCACAGCAAAGCCACGACCTTGTTCACCCGCGCGCGCAGCTTCAATAGCAGCGTTGAGGGCAAGTAGGTTGGTTTGCTCAGCAATGCCACGGATCACATCAAGAATCGAGGCAATGCTTTCCACATTTTGCTCAAGTGTGCTGACAATATCGCTTGAGTTTTGAATCTCTGCCACAAGCTGAGTCATCGCGCCCATGGCATCGTTCAGCGTCGCTTGTACGTGGTCAGCTTGGGTGTAGATATCTTGCGTCGCTACCGATGCATCATTGGCATTTTCACTCACCGTATGTGTGGTTGCACTAAGCTCGTTAATCGCCGTAGCGATTTGATCACTTTGATCTTGCTGTGACTGACTTGCACTGAGGATTTGACGATTTAGCGCCGTTAACTCTTCAGCGCCAGTACGAACACGATGCGATGCTGCAATCACGCGACTCACCGTGTTGTGGATTTTGTCGGCAAAGGTGTTAAATGCGCCGCCTAATTTGGCAATTTCATCATTACCAAGTACTTCAACGCGTGAGGTGAGGTCGCCATCACCCGCAGCAATCTCTTGCAAGGTACCGGTTAAGCGATGCATTGGGTTGAGTAGCATTTTCACTAGCACCCAAGTCATGGCAGCAGAAAGTAGAATCACCACAAGCGTTCCCCAAAGGAGCATTTGGTTGGTGCGGGCGGCATGCGCTTCTACTTTATCGGTCATCGCGGCGCGATTTTTCTCAATTGCTTTGCGAATCACTTTAAGCTGTTCACGAATCGCTTCAAAAGTCGTTTCGAGTGCAATTTCGTTCTGGCGATAATAATCAGCGGCCTGCGCTGGATTTTTCACCATAAATTCGTAACGGTCACGCCAACTTTTCAGTTCACGTGCGAGTAAGTCGACTTCTGGACGTAGTGACCCATCTAAAAATCCACTATCAATTAGTTTGTATACAGTCGCGACGCGTGGACCGGCTTTATCTGCATTATCATAAAAATTAAAGGTATGCAGCTTGATGCCTTCCTCGTTTTCTGCGCTGGCAAGCGCAAGCCCCATGCCGGCATTCATTAGCTGATACATATCGCGGTAGGCATCTTCTAAATCATCTAACACTGGTTGCACATGTTCGCGTAAAATAGTGTTAGTTTTCGCTTGTTCGTTGGCAACAAAAAAGACCTGCGAGATAAGAAGAGAAAATGCGAGTACGATAATCGTAACAGGGAATGCGAGCTTATACTTAAAGCTGACTTGGTTTAACCAATTCATATGAGCCTCTTGAGATATAGTTATTATAAAAAGTTAGACATTGCTAACCTCTTTAAGATAACGGCGTTTCGTATATTTTATTGATAGAAAAAACAGTAAAGTGCGAACTCGATCATGGATGTGAATGTAAGTGATGAAATGTAAATAAAATAATTAAATCAAAAAGATAAAAAACATTGGTATGCCCATGAAAATGAGAAGTACGCTATACCGCGGTTACCTTGTTGAGCGCCTTTCTGAAGATGCGCCCACATGGCGAGCCCGTTTAAACAACCGTGTCATAACTGGGCGTTTGACACAGATTAAAAGCTGCATCGACTGGTGGGTTGAGCTCAATATTTTCGTCGAGCCCAATGTGGTCGAGGGGAAAGAGAAACCGACTGAGCGAGCGCAAAGCTTGGAAGAGCGTCATAATGGTTTTGTCATCAAAAATGACAGTGGGGCGCCGTCAGATTGGTATTTATACGTACGTGGACGCGTGATTAAAGGCAAGCTGGCTTTAATCAAACAGCTACTTGACCAAAAAAACATACATGCCGATGCCAGCGCATCCGCACAGAGCGATAAAAAGCGTTAGGGATTTGCGACTGGCTATGAAAATTTAAGCGAAAAGTGGCAAAAGGATCGCTAAACAGCTCCAACCACTCGCTTTTTTCTAGAAAAAGAGTCGCCAAGGTCGAATGAACCTTTTATCCTACGGCCAATGTTATTTAAGACTAAGAACCCAAAATTATGATCATCAAACCTCGTATTCGTGGCTTTATCTGCACAACGACTCATCCTGTGGGCTGTGAACACAATGTTCGCGAACAAATTGATTACACTCTCGCCAAAGGCAAAATCGCTAATGCGCCGAAACGTGTGTTGGTGATCGGCTCTTCAAGCGGCTACGGCTTGGCATCACGCATTACCGCAGCATTTGCTGGTGATGCAGCAACCATTGGCGTGTTCTTTGAAAAATCAGGGACTGAGAAAAAACCTGGTACGGCTGGTTTTTACAATGCTGCGGCTTTTGACAAGCTAGCGCACGAAGCTGGCCTTTATGCAAAAAGTCTTAATGGTGACGCTTTCTCGCATGATGCAAAAGCAAAAACCATCGAATTGATTAAAGAAGATCTCGGTCAAATCGACATGGTGGTTTACTCACTCGCTTCTCCAGTGCGTAAGATGCCAGAATCTGGCGAACTCATTCGCTCAAGCCTAAAACCAATTGGCCAAACCTACACATCAACTGCGGTTGATACCAATAAAGACACCATTATCGAAGCCAGCATTGAGCCAGCGACAGCGCAAGAAATTGCAGATACTGTCACTGTGATGGGCGGCCAAGATTGGGAACTTTGGATCAATGCACTGGCTGATGCTGGCGTACTGGCAGAAGGTTGTCGCACTGTCGCTTACAGCTATATCGGTACTGAGCTCACTTGGCCAATCTACTGGGATGGCGCGCTTGGTAAAGCAAAAATGGACTTGGATCGCGCAGCAGAAGAGCTCAACACTCGTCTTTCTGCCATCGGCGGCGGCGCAAATGTCGCAGTACTGAAAAGTGTTGTAACGCAAGCAAGTTCAGCAATCCCTGTGATGCCACTTTATATCGCCATGGTCTTTAAGAAAATGCGCGAAGAGGGCGTTCACGAAGGTTGTATCGAGCAAGCATATCGCATGTTTGCAGAGCGTTTGTACAAAGCTGATGGCTCTGCAGCAGAAGTGGATGAGAAAAACCGTCTTCGCCTCGATGATTGGGAACTGCGTGATGATATTCAGCAGCATTGCCGCGATCTATGGCCGCAAATCACCGATGAAAATCTTAAATCATTGACTGATTATGAAAACTACAAAGCTGAATTTATCAAACTCTTCGGTTTTGGTATCGACGGTATTGATTACGACGCCGATGTGAATCCAGAAGTTGCGTTTGATTTCATTGATTTCTAATGACGACAGCACAGCTACGCAAAAAGCCACCTTCGGGTGGCTTTTTCATTGATGCGGAATGGATGCGAAAAGGTTAGCGCGTAAATTGCAAAATATAATGGTCGGGGCAAGTTATGCGATCAAAATGCGTGATTCTAAAACCTGCATGCTCAACTTCTTCGCAAGCTTGTTCTGGG
Organism: Vibrio stylophorae; assembly: GCF_921293875.1. Taxonomy (NCBI): domain Bacteria; kingdom Pseudomonadati; phylum Pseudomonadota; class Gammaproteobacteria; order Vibrionales; family Vibrionaceae; genus Vibrio; species Vibrio stylophorae. The sequence continues at coordinate 290,479 of NZ_CAKLDI010000002.1, read as the reverse complement.
CTCACTCTGGCATGACTTCCCTTAAAATCGACAATCATATAACGCGCATTTTCCATGGATTGCGCTTTTAGCGCAGTAAGAAAAGTAGGGCGCTGATGCACAAAGCGATAGGTATTGGCGATAAAAATCACATTGGCATCATCAGGCAGGTGTGGATTTTCGTCGGTTGAAAGGATAGGAACCACCTCAGCCATTGTCTCAGCGGCATCGAATCGATTTTGAAGATAAGTCACCATGTTCGGCTCGCGGTCAATGGCATAGACCTTATGGGCTTGCTCAGAAAAAAGCTGACTAAAATAACCCGTGCCAGCACCAATATCAGCAATGATGTCAGAATGACACAGTGATAGCTGTTCTAAAATAGCAGAGGTGTTTTGCCATTCTTGGCGATTGTCTGCATCAAATATTAATGTAAGGCGCTCTGGCTCTGCGAAACTAATTCCCATATAACCCTCGTTGACGATATTCAAATACGCAATTCCAACGTATTTTTCTTTCATGATTTATGTCGATAGCCATAAAGAGCATGAAACATGCCAAATATTAATTCATTGAATTTAAAGGATTAAAGCAGAAAACCATTGCTAGTTTGATGTTTAAAAAACATCGAGCCATGTCAATTTGACATCTTATGTTCGTTGTATCATCAGCTGAGCACGATGCGCGCCTCGAGCAAAGATGAGATATGACGAATATAAAGTGGCAATTATCTATTTTATGGTAAATAATCGGTTAAATAGAAAATCTGGTAATGCGCTGAAAAACCAAAAGAAAAGGGAGAACAACTAGGTTCTCCCTTATTCATAGAATACTTAATTTAACATAATCTATGTAATGCGAACTCAATATAGGTCAGGGTGCCAGCGCCAAAAACTACCGCGAGCGCTTGTAATCCTTGGCTATTCCACTTTTTTGCAATGCTTTCCCATAGCCCTTTGATGTGCGGGTTATCGTTACGATCAGCATGACAACCGAGCAACGCAAGCTGTGGGTCAATGCCTGCACCATCAGCAAGAAAAAGTGCCTCAGAATCAGAGATATAGCGTTTACCTTTGCGCATTTCACTAACTCGAGATGCATCTACGTTCAAATCATGTGCGATTTGCTTGTCTTGTATGTAGTTTTGAGCCTTTTTGTAGGCATCTAACAGCTTACTTTGGTACATGAAAGCCTCCTGTTTTTTCTGATTTTAGCGGATTGATTGCGAATTTTCGCATCTTGTAATTGCGGAAATCCGCATCTAGGATTGCGAATATTCGCATTTCATCAAGGCACTCTCATGAACATTTACCTCGACACTGAAACCACAGGTTTAGACGACAATGCTGAAATCATTGAAATCAGCATTATTTCAGAATCTGGCCATGTTCTTTTAGACACCTTGGTGAAACCTTCTCAGACTGTATCCGCTGAGGCCACTGCAATTCATGGTATCACTGATGCAGATTTGGTGGGCGCCCCTACGTGGCCTGAGATTAAGATCGCGTTTTTTATATCCTTGAGCAATCCAATAATTACTCGCCGCGTTCATCTTGCAATGCAAGCGTATATGGAACAATCCAAATGAGCCAGCTCACCCAATGCATCGATTCAGCCACTGGCCAAAGCTATTCGGCTCATTTCGTGCCAGCGCTAAATGCTCACGCAGTTCTAAGCAAAGCTGAGTATCAAGCGGCCATTGCCCACACTGGCAACGCTTATGATGAATTGGGTCTTGGTGGTTTTGCTGACCACCACATGTCGGATTCTTTCCGCAACTGCTCACTAAGCGCATCGCAGCAACGCTCTGATGCACTCAATGACCAGATTAATGGCATCACGCTATCAAACAATCACAAAACACGCCTAACCAATTGGCGTAAAAATCTCTATTCGCTCACGCGTCGCTGTCGTGACTTTGGCCCTCATATGGTTTCAGCATTTGAGAGCATCGCTGAGCGCCAAGGTTTCCATGCTGCGATGCGGCAAATTCAAGATGCGCACGACCGCCTACGCGAAAACAACTTGAACTATACGCTTGATGCCCATGAGATTCGTGATTTAGCCAAGGCAAAAGCACGCGCACATCGCCTGGCAACGGCTCGCATTCCAGATGTTCAAGCCAAGTTCCTCAAGGTGCAGTCACTTCTTGCTGACCTTGGTTTGTCATTTCCAACCCCACAAAATGACATACCACTTGAGCCGCTTATCAATAGAGCTTGCTGCGAAGATTGGCTGCGCCGCCAAATTCGCCGCGTTTACTTGGCTCGCGTTGAGTCGGTTGCCCGTGACCTTCAACTGATTAACAAAGCACAGTCCCCCTACTGCTCGGCGTTCGGCCTTGAGCAAATCAAGGCGCGCTCAGTCGATTCTGAGCGCGCTCTCACCAACACTGTGCTTTACAAAGAAGATGACCCATCCACTTGGTTCACGCTTTATGAACTGGCGGCCAAGTCCGTTTCCAATCCAACCATTCGCCGCGCCGAAATGTTTGTACGCCTGCGCGCCTTTGAAGAAATCGCCAAAGAGTCAGGCCATGTTGCGATGTTTTATACCGTGACCGCGCCAAGTCGCTTTCATGTTTACCGTGGCGATGATGTAAACCCCAATTGGCTCGAAGCAGGTAAACCATCCGTGCTGGATACGCATGAGCATTTGATGGGCGTTCATAAGAACTTTGGCCGTGAGCTAAGCAAGCTGGATATCAAAATCTATGGCATGCGTATCGTTGAGCCGCACCATGACGGCACACCGCATCATCACATGCTTTATTTCATGCGCGCCGAGCATCAAAAGACAGTGACAAGTCTGCTTCGCCGTTATGCCTTGCAAGACAGCCCAACGGAAAAAGGCGCTCGCAAGTATCGCTTCAAATCAGTGCGAATCGATTTCAAACGCAAACGCGGCTCAGCCGTTGGCTATGTCGCCAAGTACCTGAGTAAGAACATCGACGGCGCACACATTGAAAGTGACCGTGTCACAGATAAAAGCGGTAAAGATGCAGCAGCATCTGTGGTGGCTTTTGCGCGTCTCAATGGCATTCGCCAGTTTCAATTTATTGGTGGTCCCAGCATCACCGCATGGCGCGAGCTTCGCCGCTTTCGCAATGAATTCAAAGAGGATGACGCGTTGCTCATTCAAAACGGATTTACCAAAGAAGAACACTTTGCACTTGAGACCGTTCGCCGCGCCGCTGATGAGGGTGATTTCAAAACCTTTGTGATGGCCTGTGGTGGCGTATTTGTCAGCCGCAAAGATATTGCTGCGCGCCCTCTTTACTTCAAGCGCCTCGACCTTGACGGCCTTGTTCGTCAAACCCGTTATGGCGATGAGATGGCCGCGCAAATCGTCGGTATCACCATGCTTGGTAAACGTCTCCCTACGCGCTTTGCCAACTGGAAATTTGCCAACAAGAAAGCCTTCATCCGTGGCGTTCGCGCCATCATGGGCGGTGTAAAAACTGTCTTTGAAACCCTTGAAGAAGAATTGGAATACCACTTGATGCAGCAAGAAGAATTCGAGCGCATGCAAGATGAAATCGCTTTTCTATTAGATGTTCCAGCCATGAAGCCAGCTTGGATGTATTCCGGTGAAATCTATGGTGCGCCTCCCGAATTCTGGGGAGACCCGCTTTGCGGGTCCCCAGAATCGGGAGCCTTGGACTTGTGTCAATAACTCCCCTTATGAACCCCGAACATAGCAAAGGAACTGAAAGATGATCGTACAAGCACAAATTGCAGACATTGATGACATTCAACAGCGCACATTCACCAATCGTGACAACGGTGAAATCACGGTTAGTGGTGAACTGAACTTGCTGACCACCAAGCCCTCGCAGGTTGTGAAAGTCAAAGTATCCGCTGAGCTTTGGCAAGAAGCCCAAAACGGCAAAGCCTTTGAAAGCATGCTGGGTAAACAACAAGATTTTTGCCTTGCTACCCGTGACTACAGCTTTGTTGATGGTCGTGGCCAGCACCAATCAGGCACCAACATCACCCTGTTTAAATTGCCTGAAATCAAGGCCAAGGCTTAACCCATGCCAGCCCAATTTGTTCAAACGTGTATCGGTGAAATTGCCAACGGCCAATGCCAAGGCGAGCTCATTTGGATGACGCTTGAACAAGCCAAAGGTTATATGACGCTCGAAGACTTCAATGCAGTGAAGTACCCCGTCATAGAACTATTCGTCACGGCGTTCATTTTTCGCATCCTGCTCAAATGGGTGCCGTGGTCTTAACCTGAAATGTAAAAGGAAATACGTTATGAAAAACTTCAAAAAAGTAGTGAAATTTGGTGCAGCTTCTCTGGCTGTAGTTGGTGGTCACGCAATGGCTGCGGCAACTGATGCAACCACCGCGCTTGCTGGTGTTGATGCAGGCCAAGCCGATATTACATCGATTGGCTGGGCTATGGTCGGCTTGTGTATTGTCGTCGCCGTGTTCCGCTACATGAAACGCGCTGCGTAATGGAGAACGCCGCCAAGCCTTCACTTGGCGGCGTTACCTTTTATGACTCTCGATACCTTCATCATCATCGTCATTGTAATTTCATTTTTCATCATGTTTACGTGAGGGCTGGATGCTATGCGTAAGCTTATTTTTTTATTCTTTTTTACTTTTTCATGTTCGTCATTTTCTGCCGAATGGAGTGGTCCATTTAGTGTGACTTATTACAATCACAATAATGTGGCTTGTGATGTTGAGTCGTTAACTCAAGAGGCTTATACATATAATCCTGAATATGCCAAACCGCCATATCACATTGAAGCGCTGGCAAATGCAGCTACGCCACCCGATGGCTACGGAGGAAGAACATATTGTGTTCAGGGTGAGGATAATAGCGGCCGTTTGGTTGTTATAAAACGTTGGACATATTATAGCAACTGTCCTGAAGGCCAAGAGCCTGTTTATCCATCGACAGAATGTAGCGGTGAAAACCCCGACCCAAATCCCGACCCTGACAAACCGAATCCAGAGGCATGCAAGGCGTTAGCAGGGACAAGTGCTGGCGGCCGCTTTTGGCCAAATACAGGATCTATTCCTGATTTATGTGTCGCGGGTTGTGAGGTTGTTCCTAGTGGTGGCTTGTGGGACACACCGGATACAGCTGGTTCTTATGATTCAAAATATACAGGTGCTACGTGTCAAAGTACGCCAACACCTCCAACGCCATCACCAGACCCTGACCCACTGCCTGACCCTGACAAGCCTGCGCCTACGCCTGACCCAGACACGCCAGAGACAGGAACGCCACCATCGCCAGATGTTGACCCTGATAAGCCATCTGGTGAGGATTCCACTTCAACAGATATCATCAATACCATTCTTGGGCTCAATCGCGATATCAATGAAGCGCTGAATGCGCTGCATAAAGATTTCAATGCAAATGCTAAAAAGAGTTTGGATGCGCAGCATAAAAATAATGATTTAACCGAAACAACCAATGACCTGCTGCATGACCAAATGAAACAGGCAAAAGGTATTTCAGACCGTGAAACATCACTGTCAGTCGCCCAGCATGACCGTATGCATGGCGCTGTTGTGGATGGCGCGGTGACGGTAGCGAATGCAGTAAGCCAACAAGGTGATGCCATTACTGCGGCTATCGATAGCCTTGGCGATAAGATTGACGGCGGCACTGAGCCACCTTCTGGTGGTGGTTCATCTGGCTCTTGTGATGTTGAGTTTTCATGTGATTCAGAAGAAGACCCTGTAGCCTGCGCTCAACTCAAACTCATGTATGAAAATTCCTGTATTTCACCTGAGCTAGCGGCTTTGCGCGGAAGCATTGACGCCATGCTTGAAAGTACGCCTTATGACCAAATTGATGGCGAGGCCATGGGTGAAGAGCATGACCTTTCCAATCTTGACCCCAAGTATTTAAACGGCGCTGGTGTAAAGCTTGGCGCTGGCGGTTGTCCTGCGCCGAAAACGATTGGCCTTTCTGGCGCGTCATACACCATTGATTACGCCCCTGTTTGTCATATCGCGACAAGCATCCGCCCTATTTTCATCCTGATATTTGGTTGGCTGCCGGCAATTTTGATTGTTGGCCGCGCCGTAACTGCATAAGGACTTAAATCATGCCTCCACTTCTCGTTGGTTTTATCGGCTCACTTGTTGGCGCGGGTCTGATTCGCTCCTTAGTCGTTCACGCAGCTGTATCACTTGGTTTCACGGTTGCTCTGTCTGTTGGCATGTTTGCGATGACCGATAAGCTTGTTTCTTACGTTCAAGCCAATATGTCAGGTATTCCCGCCGATGTGGCTGCAATTGCACAAATGCTCGGCTTAGATGTCGTTATTAATATCGTGATTAGTGGCATCTTTTGGGGTGCGATGATTAAAGGTTGGATCAATCGTAAAGGTGCAGGTAAGCGTTATCACCCTGTATGGAGAAAGCCCGGCACTGGTTATATGGAAGCCTAATTCATGTTATTTGGATATTCTGGATTGCCAGGGAGCGGCAAAACACTCAATTGTGTGGTCGATATCTGTAGCAATGGTGACTATGCAGGCCGCCAAGTCTTCTATCACGGCATTCCTGTGCTGTTGCTCGATTACGAAATGTGCCGCTCATTTACCGGATGGTTTTACGGGGTCTATTTCCTTAAAAACCGAGGTAACAGCGCCCTGCTTCGTGTGCTGAAAAAGGTGCATGACCAAGACCGATTCGCTGAGTTAGATGATTTCCCCTATCTGCAAAGCGAATATGAGAAATTCGAGCCCATGGAGCTTTGGCTCTATTGGGTTCGCCGCTGCTATACCCGTGAGCATCTCAAGAAACTCGACGAGTGCATTGCCGTCTTAGGTGTTGATGAAGCCGCACTCACCTTTGAGCAGTGCAAGCATTTGAACTTGCATTGGAATCGTTTCGACGATGCAAACAAGTGGTTTGAGCTGCCGCATGAATCCCTCATCATGATTGATGAGGTGCAAAATATCTGGCCGACTCGCGCCGCTGGCGCCAAGATTCCTCAAGCCGTTGAGGAAGTAGCTGAGCACCGGCACAAAGGATGGGATCTCTATTATGTCTCTCAAAACTTTGGTGATTGTGACGTTTTTCTTCGTCGCCGCATGGGTCGCTTTGTCCACTTCGAGCCTGTCACTGGCTCCAATGTTAAGCGATTTTCAGCCAACAAATTCATTGCCGCCGAGAATGATGCCGCATTAAAAGCGGTTGGCTCTGACTCAAAGCAACTGAACAAACATTTCTTTGGTGTGTATCTAAGCTCCATCAAGCACACCCACAAATTCAAACTCACCGCCAAAACACGGAAAATGCTGATGCTCGGTGCATTTGGCTTGTCGCTTATTGCCTATAGTGGCTCAAAGCTATATGCCCGCTTTACTGAAGGCGGTCAAGATACAGCGCAGCAAGTTGAGCAACCGAGCGTTCAAACAAGTGCTGTTAGCCAAGACTCCAAGCCTGACGATCGCTTGCAATATATCGAGCGCTATCAAGCGCGTTTTGCTGTGCTGCCTTGGTCTGCACCCATCTATGACGAGCTCACCAAAGAGCCGCTTAACTATCCCGATTTAGTGTGTATCGATTCCCAAACCAAGTGCGCTTGTTACACCCAACAAGGCACCTATACCCATCTTGAGCTAGAGAACTGTCGCACCATTGCCCGTGGCGGCCTCTTTGACCCATTCGCTCAGAAATTAGATTCAGACTTTGAACGCGTTGGCGGCCAAGTGATTTCTACCGGAGGTAAATAATGAAAAGGATCTTCATCATTCTTGCGTTCTTGTCTTGCTCAGTAATAGCCGATGAAGTGCGTGTGAACATGACAGGAAAAAGCCTCGACCAGTTCTTTATTGTGGCTTCCAATGTCTTTGGCAAAACGATCGTCGCAGACCCGTCGATTGATGGCTCTGTGAAGGTCTTTCAACCCGAGAACAGCAGCAACTTTCGTGATGTGTGGTTTTCAGTGATTCGCGCGCATGGTCTCTACTATGTCGAAACCAAGAAAGTGATTCGGGTATATCCAAAGAACAAGATTCGCCCTGAAGATAAAATCATTACCCGCACCTATAGCCTCAATCATATTGATGGTAATGAGCTAGTTGAGCCCTTAGCCAATGCCCTTGCACGCTATGAAAACCGCTATGGTTTGTCGGGTTTGACCGATGTATTCCCTGTGATTGGTGGCCGCGCTTTGATGATTACCGCGCCATCTTCCATGCATGCAGATGTAAAACAGATCATTGAGAGCATTGACGATCCAATTCCTCAAATTCTCGTGCGCGCCGTCATCATTGAAACGGTTGATACCAGCCTTAGTGAATTGACCGTTGATTTTCAGCTCAGCGCAGGTGCTGCATCTGTGGGGTTTGATGGCACTGGCGTTGCGCTTTCGCCTTCCGATGGTTTCTCGTTCATCAATACGGCCAGTGATTTTAAAGCGGTTGTGAAATGGCTTGAGGGAAATTCAAAGGTCAAGATTGTCTCAAAGCCTGAATTGCTGATTCAGCATGGCTTTGAAGGCAAGATTTCAGTTGGTCAAGAAGTCCCAATTCTAACGGGAAGCTATAGCACTGATGGTGAAGGTATCGATAAACCATTTCAGACCATTGAACGCCTACCCGTTGGCCTGTTCCTGACGGTGAAACCCTTCGTCGGTCGAAATGATGTGATCACGCTAAGTGTTGAGCAGCAGCTGAGCAGCGTTGATAAGTCTGTAGAAGCCAGTGACATTGTCACCAGCGAGCGTTCAATTGAAACCAAGCTGCAAATGCGCTCTGGTTCAACCGTTGCATTGGGTGGCCTTGTTTCTACGGATAACAAGCAAGCAGATCACAGCACGCCGATTTTGGGTGATATCCCTTTGCTTGGTGTGCTGTTTAGCTCTGAATCCGAGTCTGCGACAACGCGAGATTTGACTGTACTAATTTATGTTGAGCGAATGCCACTCATCTAACGAGTTCAGTGGCCATGGTGAGCGCGCGAACCATACCAAGCCTGATAGCGCAGCTATCACCGCGATAGCTGCATACCTTCTTCGCTCACAATTCGTGACGGCGTCACATGACTACAATTCATGCTCAATCCCCCTTCCTGTCAGACCAAGCGAGCTTTCGGCTCGTGATGTTCTAAATGCTTTTTCACTGCATTGTGATCTTTCTACGGTATCCATTCATTGATGATTTCTACCGCCTTCGAATCGTTCTAATTAACGCACTCAGCACTAACTACATTATTTTTCAAAAATTCAATAAATTTATCGTTAGCTTCCTCAAAAGTTTGCTCTTTAGTTTGATCCTGAACTGCTAATGTCCTTTGGGTTTCCGGCTTTTTATACACATATACTTTTCTGAGTTCATCTGCATTAAAATGCAAAAACTTAACTGGACTAATGTATTCAATTGAGAATTTACACGCCTCTTCTATATTTTTGACAGCAACAAGTGAATGCAGAATAAGTGATTTAGTTCTAAAAAGGTAACTGCCACCATGGTCAGCTGGCATTGCATAAGTTATATGCTTTTGAAAGTCGTCTTCATTTCTATAGAGAAAAGTGTAAATTTTATTGATTATGCCATAATATTTATTCATCAAATCAGCATCTAATGGCTTGTGTATATCAGTCGGGTAGCACTTAAGAGCATCTAAGGTCACATTATCTAGCGCTGAAAGTAACGCGATAACTTTTGATGAAATATTGTAGTCGCCGTGAGAAGCGTTAGGGTAAAGGTTGTTATGGGCGAACCTCAAATCAACACTTTTATCAACTCGGCCTTCCAAATACTTAGTAAATTCTTCAATATGCTTATAGTAGTTTGAAAAAACATTTTGAGAATTAGTTACCCTAATTTGCTCTTTAGTTTGCTCAGAACGATGATTAGCCGCCAACAAAGCCACAATCGGTATAATTAGTGCAGCTATAGCTAATGGGAACTTAAACACTGTAATAAAGTAATTAAATCCAGAGTATGATAAATCTATTTCAAGATCAGAGTAAACTACGATTATAGAAGAACTTGAAATAGATATGACCGACAAAATAAAAACCGTCACCCAAACTATTCTAAGGCTTAAAAAACTTTTATGGGGATCAAACCATTCAGACTTCATTGTTCACCACCTCTAGTGTGCGTTCTTTATTTAACATGGTTTTCACCTAACACCGCAATCACAATAACCAACGCATAGAAAAAATGCCATGCGTTGGGTGTCCCTCTTAAAGCGTTTGTTATGTGTATTTAATCGTAATCACCATAGTCTGGTTCAATTGTTCCAAAGTCGATGGATTTAATTGGGTCAACAACTTCAACATCATCAATATCCAATTCAGATAACTCTCCAGTTAAATCACCAGTGATTGTTATTAGAATCTCTGATGTAAACTCTTCCTCAGCAGTTGCTGTTACCCCACCTAGGTATACGTAATCACGATCTATTGAATCGTATTGAGAAAATGAAAATTCACCTTCGGCTTCAATAGTGATATTTGCGCTAACTTCTAAAACTATATAATCCTCGTCGTGGTCTACGATTTTGAAATTTGAGTCAGCTAGCTCAAAGTCACTTAACCACCCATTACACCCTTCTGGCTCCCAATATAAAAATGAATCCGCCTCTTGGTCGGGAGTAAAACCATCAAAGTATGCCGATACTCTTTCACGAATCTTTTCCATGAATTCACCAGCTTCATGATTATCACACGCTTCAATCAAAGTGGACAAAAATGCAAATGGAGCTGTGGCTTTGTTGAACTTACTCAGGGCATCAGAAAAATCTTCCGTGTAGTCAATGTATTCAGAATCTTTACAATAATTTTCCCAATCACCATCTTTAGCTACAGCCAAAACTTCTATTCCATGTTCTTCAGCCCAAGCATCGACTGCCATTAAAATAATGGCATCAGGAAACTCATTTTTCTTCTTGCCCGTGGCAGCAAATGGGGATTCGTTTTTAAAATACTTCTGCAGCAAATCAGAAACTGACACATACTCGCCACATTCTAAAACCAATGCACCAGAGTTAGAAATAAAGTTGTCAACTCTACTTTTTGCAATACCTTCAATTTCTTTGCTGTCTATTAGTAGAGATTTGGCATCATTTAATTCACTGCCATCAAAAAACAGGTGGTCACCTGCATCATTGAGCGCTTTCTCTAACGCACTTCGAGATACTTTTACCTTCTTTTCCAAATGGTTTTGGACTTCATTCTTTATTACATCAGGAAATAAATACTCAATTTCACTATCTTTAAACTGATGGAGTTTACCTAAAAATCCTTTCTCAAGCCTTAAACCATGCGCATCAAAAATAGAAGTATCTACTAGAATTGCACCATAATCTTTACTGCTAGTTGTCATAAAACCTCCGAATACACATAACATCGTATTAGGCTGCATATCCGCTTTGTACTGCAACCAGACTGATGTATTTGAGTCATAAGGCCACAAAACTTGATTGATTTCATCGAGTTCGATCACTAACTGGCGCGATAGCATCGATATTGAAATGTAAAAGTGAGCATTCGTATTTCACGAGGTCTCATATGCCTAAAGACTAAACGTGAAATCCCCCACATGAGAGTGAGGGAGAAAGATTAACCAAGCCGCACAACATCTAGAGCGTGTTCAATTTGATCAGGTCGCACCGTTCTGCCACAAGGCAGAATGAGCATACCACGCTGTATTCGCCATCCCTTCCAATCAACATGCGAATATGAAAGATCACGACCAGAATCGAGTGCCATCAACTTTTTAAGCTCTGTAGGAATAGGTTTTCCTGCATCCCATTCTTTGACCGTCCTCACACTTCGACAACAAAGTTTAGCTGTCTGTTCTACCGATAAACCACAGGTATAAAAACGAAAAAGCCAATTATCGGTAATCATGCGCTGCATTCCTTCGAAACTCCGTAAAATACGAAGTTTCTCACTGTGTGCGCTCTAAGTGACTGATTTAACTTAACGCTTTGTAATGCGCGCTTTGATTTAGAGATTAAGTCCCGATGAAGAATCCTCTAATTTGAATTATATACAGTACCTACCAGAAGTAAGATTTTGTCGGATTAATACCAATTTAAGTTAGACATGAGGTTCATCAGGGCGATTTATGATGCATTCGATCTTAGCTATAAGATAGTTCAATCTTCTGACTGCATTTGATATCTGTTTGACCTTCTAATGCATTGGCGATGTATGCTGGGTCATAAAATTGCCTGCTACTAAAACGCACTAAGGGATGATGACCCTCAAGCGCTTGATTAACATAATGGTCTCGCTCTTGTCGTTTGAGTTTTTGATGCGATGAATCATCGAGTTCAATGACTGCGAGCACTTTAGTATCCGCATCAGCGATGACGAAATCCATGCGCTTAGACCAGGTCTTTGAGTTGTCTTTAAAATGAACTGGTTTGACTAAGGCCATCAGAGATACTTGGCAATGGATACTATATTCAGGCGGCAGTACTTGGCGAAGTGCTTGATGAAAATTTTGCTCATTCGGCGTCGCAAGATGACTCTGTTTTGTGTGTGGTACTGAATGTGGGTTCGATTCGCCGACAATGAATTTTTTACCATCATCATGCTCGCCTTGTTGAACAATCCGCGAAATGCGATGGCCTTTCTTTTTGGGAACGAGTAATAGAACGCAACCGCCAACAATGAGTAATAAAATTATTTCAAACATATGCCATCCATAAACAAATCCCTGCATAAAACGCAGGGATTGATCATCACATGAGGTTATACTGGAAATATTTAACTGCCCTATTATGCAAATTCTTCTTTTTGCTCGTACTGATGAATTGCATCTTGAATTAATGATCGGAACTGATAAATTTGAGTTACCTTCTCAATTTCGACCTTTGTTTCATTATTTAATGCAAAAATGGTTACTGACATCTTAGTCTTACCAAAATGCAGACGGCAGATTGGTTTTCGATTGTTATCATCTAGCAAAATGGCACAGTAGCTCTTAGCATCACGCATAACGATCCGCTCTGGATCGACAAACTCTGCACCAATCGCTCGTACAATTCGAAAACCCTCCAATTCATCTGAAGTTGTTTCTATACCTGACGAATCAGGACTTTCTGCTACCGCGATATCTTCCGAGTCAGTATTTATCTCTACAGCGTGTTGTTCAACTAGATCAGTATCAAGCGCAGATTTAAGTCGCTCATTGACCCGAGCACGCACATAATCTTTCATTGCTTTTAAGGTTAATTCACTAAACTGTTCTTTTACCTGTTGAGTGATACGTCCATTGTAGACTCGACTTGTTAAGAGCTTGACCATATCTTCTGATGGTTGTTCGAACTCAGCGCGAATCTCAGATACAAGCGCTTTATGATATTTTAAGTTACTCGCCGTGCTGATGATGGTGTCGAGATCGAACGAATTTTTATTGAATTTTTTAAGCTCTTCGACTTCATTTTCACCAAATTGAAGTAAATTAAATTCGAAAAAAGGTCGGTCATCCATGCAATTATCTTTTTCAAGATCACTGTAAAACAGATAGCGAATCCCATCAGTTAGGACGCCAAAGCGCGATTCAGTCACTGAAAAATAGCGGTAAAGTTGAGCAGCATGCTTTTTCTCTAACTCTGCGCCAACAGGCTTACACTCAATCAGAATAACAATTTTTCCATCTAACTTAATCGCATAATCCACTTTTTCGCCTTTCTTGACGCCATGATCTGCATTTAATTCAGGAATCACCTCCGAAGGATTAAAAACGTCATATCCCAATGCCTGCAAAAAAGGTAGTACAAATGCTGTTTTTGCTGCTTCTTCAGTCTGAACTGAGGCTTTCTGACGTTGAATACGACTCGAAAGTTCATGCAGTTTATCGATTAAATCCATAGTGACTCCTTATTCCGTTGATCATTTCAGTCGAGAGATACAGAGCAAGACGTACTAGTCATCTAACATGATGATCTATATAAAAATCATACAATCAATACATATATAAAAAAGTAGATAAGCCGCGCACTTTCTTAAGAACCGATTTAATAACAAGAGATGAAAACTAATGAATTGCGAGATGCTACACAAATGTTAAGCAGTGCAATCGACTCTCTAGTTAACTTTACTGGTAACGGTTATCTTTTGCTGATATCGCGTTGAGTATTTTCCCTGTGGTTATATCAAAGCGGATCACGCGATTTTCAATGGTTTTCAAAGCATATACGTTATTGGAAATTTGCGGATAGCTGTGGTCCCTGGACCGCCAAATATAGTGGCTTGCCGTGCATTCAACACTATTTTTATTTTCAATCAGATCTTCTACTGCATAGCGTTTGAGCAATTGGCCATTTTTAAAAAACGCCACCGCAGGATATTGATTGGCACCGCAACCAGATGCCCAGCCGCCAGCCGTGATCAGGTATTGACCATCATTGGATAAATGTACCGGATATTCATCGCCCTGCACTTCAATGCGCCACTGCTCTTTATGTGTCCCATCATCAAACAACTGATAGGTGACGCTGTAACTCGGGTCAATTGGAATCGGTTGGTAGCGCTCAAGCTTTAGCATTTTCCCCTGCGTTAACATCACTTCAGGGGGGGACACAATAATGAGTTGATGATTATCGGAATATTTAATATGTGGACCTGTGCGTACAGCAACAGAATCGGCTTGCGCTGTCATAGATATACAACAAAGTAGAAAAAAACCCTTTTTCATATCATGTTCCTTATGCTGATCATTGCTACTCGCCCATGGATAGCTGCGAAATTGATTAAATGAAGCTCATCGAATATCTGCCAACACGAGCCTCATCTTATGGATTGAAATATAGACAAGGAATCGCGGCGAAGCCTTTTTATTCAAGACGATATCCTTTCACTCGCCTGTTCATACACCATCATGCTGCGATTATAGATGCCGAATGAAATGCAGCACGAGCCAATCTCATATGGCCATATCAGTTGGCCGCTTGTTGCTGCCAAAACAACCAAATTGCATCCGCTATCTGCTGCATTATCGCTGAGTCGACCAAAGGGACAATCGCCGGCTCAAACCAATCACAGAAAACCTGATAAATCACAGCAGCTAGCTCCTCTTTACTTTGTAGTGAGGTCAATAAAGGGATAAGCGCTTCTGCTTCTGGTTGATATGCGTCGCTCTGGCCTAAATGAGCGATCCCCATGGGATCGTGATCAAACAGAATATGAGCGATATTTTCTTGAAGATTTTGGTATTGAGCGAGCAATGCGAGGTATTCCATGTCATTCCTTGGTTGTTTTTTTGATGGTTGTTTTTCTGAGCAATTCCTTGTGGATTCGTTACAGACAAAATATAAAAACGTCGGCGAATATCTAGAAAAAAGCCCTCAAAAGAGGGCTAAAAGGGTAATGTGACGTAAAAATTTCTGTTTACGAACATTCAAGGCGGACAACCTTGAGACGGCACTATCCCACGATGAAGGTTATTGACGTATTGCTTAACATAAAATTTATGTTGCTGTTCTTAATAATTATTTTTACGTGTCGTGAACAAATTGGCAAAGTGGGATCTTGATCGGAAGATCAAGATCCTGACATTTATCAAAAAGTTGGACATTGTCATGAAACTTGAGAGGACAACCACAAGCAAATTGATTGGGAACAGCTATCATCAATAAGAACCCATGGATTAACTTAATTGGAATGGCTAGTACTATGGAAAAAGATCAACTCATCATCCTTTTTGGC
This sequence comes from Vibrio stylophorae, assembly GCF_921293875.1. Taxonomy (NCBI): domain Bacteria; kingdom Pseudomonadati; phylum Pseudomonadota; class Gammaproteobacteria; order Vibrionales; family Vibrionaceae; genus Vibrio; species Vibrio stylophorae. The sequence continues at coordinate 274,840 of NZ_CAKLDI010000002.1, read as the reverse complement.
GACTCGCTAACAGAATGGGGCCAGTGGCATGAACAGTTTGGTTCAGTCTCACTGGTCAATTTAGGTATTGCGGGTGATACCGTCGCTAATATGCGTCACCGCATGCATCGCGTTCCTGCCCTTAAACCAGCCCGCGTATTGGTCATGGCTGGTATTAATGATTTGATTCAAGGCGCAAGTGTGATGCGCGTGATTGAACATTATGATGAGATCCTCAAATACTGGCACGCACAAGGTCTAGCGGTTCATGTCCAATCCGTACTTTATTGTGGCGCACAATTTGATGCGCTCAACGAGCAAGTCACGCTACTCAATGAAGGGCTTGCCGAGCTTGCACGCCGTTATCATTTCCAATATGTCGATGTGGCAAGTAATCTCTGTCCACAAAAAGTTCTAAACGCAAGACACACCTATGATGGCGTCCATTTAACACCGTCAGCGTATACCCTTTGGGCGCAAGATATTGCGCCGTTGGTTCGCCAGCGCGTAACGGCGTAATTGCCAAATCATCATCGATGACTTTCAGATAATAAAAAATCCCCTACTGGGGATTTTTTACTATCTGGAGCGCGGTTTGTTTCAACTTAAACAGTATTTCGAGTGAAACAGTTCGGGCGAAACAGTTAGCTTAACCGCCGGCTAATTTCACGGTGTAAGATTTTTTCTCAAGATAGGCTTTGATCTGATCGCGCTTATCACCTTGAATCTCAATCACACCATCTTTCACCGCGCCGCCACAGCCGCACACTTTTTTGAGTTCTGCCGCCATTAACTTTAAGGCGGTATCGTCTAAATCTAAACCAGTCACTAGGCAAACGCCTTTCCCTTTACGACCTTTTGTCTGACGCTGAATGCGAACAATTCCGTCGCCCTTTTCACGCACAGGTTTGGCTTTCTCAGGAACAATGCGTCCAGTTTCGGTTGAATATACGAGTTGGCTATCGCTCATCAAAATCACTCATCAATCAATTTTTGCTGATCCTAGCAAGAAAGTACGTCGTGCGCAGCAAATTCACGGTTAGCTCTCCTATTTCTACAAGTGTTGAAAAATGGGGAACAAAGCGTATTGCAGCATATTTCGAGGGTTTTATAATCAATTCATCACTTGTAGAAAGGCGCAAATATGAGTCAGCAAAAAAAGATCGAACAGCAAAAAAATACAGCAGTTCCAACCTTCATTGATAAAGAAAGCAATGAACATAACGCGCGTGAGCGACTCTTTTTGGCAGCCTCATCCCTCTTTTTAAGCCAAGACTATGACCGCGTATCAGTGCGCGCGATTGCTCGCCAAGCGAATGTCGATCCGGCGCTCATTCGCTACTACTTCGGAAACAAAGCCGCCCTTTTTGAAAGTGTGCTCATTGCCCTTTTTGAGCCATTAAAGCACGCCCTTGCCAGCGCAAACGGCCCACTCTCTTTTCAAAATCTGCGCCAATTTATGCTTGAACACAAAAGCTTAATGACCAAGAACCCACAGCTGCCCAAAATGATGGTGCGTTTACTGCTTTTAGATGAGACCAACGCAGCAAGCGCCATCATGCGAAAAGTAATGAAACGCACCTTACATACTGTTTCTTGGCCGATTTTTTCAACCAAACCCTTGGAGTTTGCCATGGCTGATGGTGTTGATCCTGATTTGGCGCAGCTGTCCATGGTCAGCTTGATGGTGTTTCCATTTATCGCCTCAAAAACAGTATTGTCGATGCAGCATTTGGATTTATCCGATGCGCAACATGATGCCTTAGTGGATCACAACCTACGCCTACTTAGCCAAGGTATTTTTGATTTAAACAAAATCGCTAGCAGTACTATCGAGAATGGAGCGCATTGATGAATATTTACCTGAAGATTACCGCCCTTTCTTTTCTGCTGTTCCTTGCCGGTTGTGAAGATGAAACTCACCGCCTGTATGGCACCGTAGAGCGTGACGTTGTCACCATTAGCGCACCCGCTAATGAGCAAATTACGTCAATTGCCGTCAAGGAAGGACAGCGCGTCAATCAAGGCGAGGTATTGCTGCAGCTCGATGCACAAAATGCCACAGCGGAGCGAGACATGGCATTGGCCGTGCTTGCCAATGCAAAAGCAGATTTAGCGCGTTTACAAAATGGCGAGCGTCCTGAAGATATCGCCAGTGCCAAAGCGCAGCTTGCGAGCCGCCAAGCCATGCTCTCCGAAGCGAGAAAAAACTATCGCCGTGCACAATCACTACGAAACCAAGCCTTGATCAGCCAAGCCGAATTTGACCGTCGAAAAGCTAATTTTGAAGATGCATCCGGTCAATACCAAAGCGCACTGCAGCAGTTAGACAAACTCACCGCTGGTACACGCATTGAGGAAATTGACGCCGCAATGGCAAACGTTGCAAAAGCTGATGCGCAGCTTCGCTTAGCGCAGCACGGGTTAGATGAATTAACCCTTCATGCACCCAGTGCCGCTGTCGTTGAGTCAATCCCTGTGTTTCAAGGTGAGCGCAGTCAAATCGGCCAACCTTTGCTTGATTTAGCGCTGCCCCAATCGACCTATGCTCAAATCTATGTTCCTGCGCCTTATGTAACACAGTTTCAATTGGGACAAGCTGTACAACTCTCCCTTGCGCAAAGTGAGCAAATGCTCAAAGGTAAGGTTCGTTGGATTGCTTCTCAGCCAAGTTTTACGCCCTACTATGCGCTCAATCAAAAAGACAGTGCGCGCTTAAGCTACCTGATGGAAGTTTCGCTAACTGAAGATATTCCCTCAGGATTGGCGATTTACTTGCAACTCCCTGAGGTAAATCATGACTAATTTAGCCATTCACGCTCAGCAAGTATCGAAACAATTTGGCGATTTCACTGCGGTTCATGCACTTGATTTATCCGTTAGTAAAGGGGAAATATTTGGCTTTTTAGGCCCAAACGGCTGCGGCAAATCCACCACCCTACGCATGCTCACCGGTCTATTGACCCCAACTACGGGACAAATTGATGTCTTGGGTTTTGCGATCCCCAAACAAGCAGAGCAATTGCGTATGCAAGTGGGTTATATGACGCAAAAATTCTCGCTTTACCATGATCTCACGGTGCAGGAAAACCTACAGTTTATCGGGCAAATTTATGCCTTTTCATCGCGCGATTTAAAGCAGCGACTGGCTGAACAGCTCAATACCTATGGCCTTGATGGCATTGCAAAACAGCGTGCGGGCAGTCTAAGCGGTGGGCAAAAACAGCGTTTAGCGCTAGCAGCTGCAACCTTACACCATCCCAAATTGCTTTTACTGGATGAGCCAACTTCAGCTGTTGATCCGGAAAATCGCCGTGATTTTTGGGAGAAGCTATTCGATCTCAGTGACTCGGGCACCACAATTTTGGTGACCACCCACTATATGGATGAAGCAGAGCGCTGCCATCAGCTAGCCATTATGGAAGCCGGTCATATGCGCGCGGTGGGGGCCCCCGAAACATTGATGACGCAAATGGGCGCACATATTATCGAGCTGGAGGGTGAAAATTTACGCCAGCAAAAAGCTAAAATCCTCATGCTATCTGCGGTCAAAAACGTTGCCCAATTGGGCGCAAGACTACGTATCTTGGTGGATAAGCAATGCGCCGATCCCATTGGCTATTTAACCGCGCAAGGCTTAGATGCAAATCGCTTAAATCTCACCCGACCCAGCCTGGAAGATGTCTTTGTCTCTGCGACAGGAGCCGGCCGCCAATGAATCAGTCTCAGCATCAATCCATGGGGCAATCCATGCTTCAATCCATAAGGCGCATCCAAGCCATTGCATTGAAAGAGCTGCGCCAGCTTCGCCGCGATCGCCTCACCTTTGGCATGGTCGTGATGATCCCATTGATTCAGTTATGTCTATTTGGCTATGCCATTAATACGGATGTGCGCCACGTTCATGTCGGTGTTGTGGACCAAAGCCAAACGCATTTATCGCGGCAAATTGTCGCCAAAGCGCAAGCCAGTCAGGTCGTCAATGTAATCGCCAGCTATCCCGATACGTTTGCTGCAGAAAAGGCCATCGCTAAAGGCGAGATCCGCGCGGCACTGTTCTTACCGCGCGATTTAACACGCAGAGCATTACAGCAAAAACCGCTTGGACAATGGATTATAGATGGCTCAGATACCATGGTCGCCAATACGATTTTGGCACTTGAACAAATGCCTATCGGTGATGCCGCGCAAAGTGCACCACCTTTTGAAATGGTGCTATTTTATAATCCGGAAAGGCGCAGCGCCGTCAATATTGTGCCCGGGTTACTTGGGGTGATCCTCACCATGACCATGGTTCTCTTTACTTCCGTTGCCATTGTGCGAGAGCGCGAGCACGGTAACTTAGAACTGCTGATTACCACGCCTATGCACTCTTTGGAGCTGATGATCGCCAAAATTTTGCCCTACATTGCTATTGGCTATGTGCAAATTGGAATAATTTTAGGCCTAGGGCATCTACTTTTTGACGTTCCTATTCGCGGCGATCTCACGCAGATTGCGCTGGCTGGCTTTTATTTTATCTGCGCAAGCCTAACCTTAGGGCTCATTATTTCAACCGTGGCGCAAACACAAATGCAAGCGATGCAGATGACTGTGTTTATCTTGCTGCCGTCAATTTTACTCTCTGGCTTTATGTTTCCACTTGAAGCCATGCCAACAGGGGCGCAGTTTATCGCTGAACTATTACCCAACACCCATTTTACGCGGCTCATTCGTGGTGTTGTTTTGCGGGGGATTGATGCCAGCATCCTCAGCCCGGATGCAATTTGGTTACTGGGATTTTGTTTGGTGGGCTTAGTGATCGCGACACTGCGCTTTAAAAAACGCTTGGATTAATCGTTATTTTTGCCTATGTTTTAAATGCCAAGCCCCTGAGCTTGGCATTTTTATTGCTTGCTACCACGATAATGAAGGAACCAACCTCGCTGCTCAGAATCGGTTCAGCTGCGATTGCTAAGGTTCCATATAAAAAAATAAGAGGACATTCAATGCGTCGAATCTATCAGCAGCCTTTTTTACTATTATCATTTTGCCTACTATTTTCCCTTCCCTTATCCGCTAAACCTGTGGATCAACGTGCCATTGTCGGCCAACTTGAAACCATTGAAGTACAAGATGCGAATCTTGATTATCTTGCGCGAATCGACACGGGCGCCGCGCGAACGAGCATTCACGCCATTGATATTGAGGTATTAGGCTCTGATCTTGATGACAATATGCACGATCATATCGGCATGCCAGTACGCTTTACGACAGTCAACGCCGCTGGTGAGCAGGTCACTTTGGAAAAAACCATTGTTAAAGTCAGCAAAATTCGCAACGCCCAAGGGGTTGAGAAGCGCTACGGTGTGGCCCTGACGCTAATTTGGAATGGTCAGCCAAAAGAGCTGATTGTGAACTTGCGTGATCGCAGCAAAATGAAATACAAACTACTGATTGGCCGAGATTGGCTCCACAACGATTATCTCGTTGATGTAGATAAGCTTGATGAAGATGACGCGATTATTCATTAAACAAAATTCAGCCCAATTAGTTATAGTGCATTAGGGTTAATCAAAAGAGGCAGCATCCGCTGCCTTTTTTGTCTGCGCATTTTGATTGCCGACTAGCTCACAGAATGCGACGCGCGAGTCGCGTTTGCTTGGTTCAATACCGGATTGGCATACATAGCTTTCAAAATAGACTGTTCTTGTTCACTAAGCCCATCCAGTTTTTGTGCAAAACGCTTGCGCTCTTCATCGGTGATCAGCGGATGTGGCTGCTCAGCCGCAATATAGTTCACAGGGTAGAGCTTATAGTTCCCCATGATCTGCTGATCCAAGGCTTGAGCTAATGCCTCTGGCGTTTCAAATTGATTACCCACGACATCCCCAAAGTGAAGATGCACGCGGCGTTTTTCGCCCACAATGCCATGGATAATGCTTTGAATATCCTCAAACTCGCCTTTTTCATAAAAGCCATGGTTAGCGACGGCCGCAAGCTCTTTAGCTTTAGCGCGATCACATGGGTCATTTTCATAGGCGATAGATACAGGCACAATGCGCAGTGAGGCAACATAATCACCAAAATCGACTTTTTGCTTACGACCTTCGACGTGCAGCATTTTTAAAATCGCAGGATCGGTTTTATCATTCCCATCTTTCGCGCGCCCTTCTCGCTGTGCCAGCCAAATCGACTGACCTTCATCCAGCGAATGACGAATATAACTTGAAAGTTGGCCCAACACTTTCATGAGTTCGCGAGGCCCTTTTGCTGAGCGCTTCACAATAAAACTTTTATTCAGTTTCATCAGATCAGTCGCACAAGGCATGCGCAGCAAATTATCACCAATGGCAATGCGCACTGTATCGCGATTATCGTGGTAAAGACCCCAGTTCACTAATGCGGGATCCATAGCGATATCGCGATGGTTAGAAATAAACAGATAGCTCTGATTTGGGTCAAGCTTATCTAAACCGCTATAGGTGACACCGTCACTGGTTTGCTTCAAGCCCGCATCCATATAATGACGCACTTGATCTTGAACATCGCGCACACTACGGATTTTTTTCCATTTACGCGCAAGATAGAAACGGATCAAAGGGCGCAGCAACCAACCGAGCTGGTGCTGAAGTTTCGGGTAACGAGACTTGATGATGGCATTGGTAAAGTCTTTATCTGCGATGAGGCGCTCAATGGCCGCAGGGACTTCATCATCATGAAATGGACGAATATCGAAATAAGGATCGGTAGATGACACAGCTTTATCATGAGTTAGTTTGAATTCGCGGTCATTCTACGTGGTTATCTCCTTGATGACATAATGTTTTGCTTATAAAGCTTGAAGGACAGAGGTCTGACCTTAAGTGCTATTCGCAAGGCAAATCAGTTGAGCCAAATTCAGCGCTGTGACACACTGTCGCCGTTATTTAGCGAGGTTTTATGCAACATTTTATCGAATGCCAACAAGCACACCATCATCACCTATCTATTGGCGCACGCAAAAAGCAGCCCTATGCCTTTTTGTACCGCGTGCTTTCTGGCCAAGCCTTGGTTCGCCTTGGTAAACAAGAGTGGATGGTTGAGGCCAATGAGATGTTTTGGCTGCCCTTTGATTGCCTAGCTGCACTGACTTGTTTCCCTGGCTGTCAGTTGCAATGGGTACAATTGTCACCTCGCGTTCAAGCGCCACGTCCGAGCCAAGCCGGTTTTGTCTCGCTATCGCCATTGACGCTGTCTTTACTGGACGCGCTTCAAACCAATCACCCACATCTCAATGAAAAAGCGCAGAGTTTAGCGCTCAATCTCTTGGCGGAAATCTTGGTTGACTCAGCGATGACCCTCATTCAACCAGCGACAAAGAAACTCAATCTCAGCCGCGCCATGGGCGATTTCGAAAAAACCAAGCAAAGCGCAACCCTCACTTCAGAAACACAACAAGTACTATTAGCCCGTATGGCTTTTCGTGCAAAACGTTCAGGGCAAAAATTGTCTGTGGTCAGTGCCGAACTTAATCTCACTGAAGCAGACGTTGAGACGCTATGCCAAAGGCAATTTGGCCAGAACTATGCGTCTATTTGAGGCAATCATCTTCAATCAAATGCTGTAAAGCACTGCCATCAATCTTGATGAAGATACAGTGCCATCGCTTTGACCATGGCGGCCACAGATGGGGTCAGCCATGGGCTCAGATCATCTTGTCCTGCTAAAATCGCCTCTCGAACTTGCGTACTGCGCACGGTCAATGTTTCAGGGCTACACAAAATACTCCAGCGTTTGAGAATGGCCTCGCTTTGATAAAATTTCGAAAAATTGAGTAAATTGTCAGGCCCTAATACAAAAGTCAGCTCTGCATCTGGATATTGCAGCTCCAACGCTGAAAAAAGCGCATAGGTTGTGACGGCGTCACCACTTTGCCCTAAGGTTTGCTCTAATGTGCATAGTGACAAATTGGTAAGTTTTGCATCTTCAATAAAACACGACACCAGTTCGCAGCGCGTTGCAAATGGCAGCATTGATTTCCCCCATGCATGAGAAAAGCTCGGTACCAAAAGTACTTGGTCAAAATGCGTCAAACGCGCCAAAGTGGAAAGATGGCCGCGAGTCGGTGGGTTAAAAGCACTGCCAAAAACTGCAATTTTCACGATATTTCCTTGCTGCATCGGTGCGCATCAAGCGCAATGATTGATTCACGCCAGCGAATGACGCATCATGGCCCCTATCTTACCTCAATTCTCTATTTCGTCTGAAGGTTACAAGCAGCTATGGAACAAACCATTCGCCAAGTGATGCGTGTTTTGCCAAGCATCGATCCGCAATTTGAAATTAACCGTCGTATCACATTTATTCAAAAGCGTTTGCTGGCCTCCCATTGCAAAACCTTAGTCTTGGGGATTAGCGGCGGTGTGGACTCCACCACTTGTGGCCGCCTCGCGCAATTAGCCATCGACGATTTAAACGCACAAGCGGGTGATAATCGCTATCAATTTATCGCAGTGCGTTTGCCCTATGGCGTGCAACAAGATGAAGATGAAGCGCAAGCGGCCCTTGCCTTTATTCAGCCAACTCATAGTGTTTCCGTGAATATTCAGCCCAGTGTCGATGGTATGCATCAAAAAACGCTACATGCGCTTTCTGATACTGATTTAATTCCAAATGACGCGCACTTACTTGATTTTGTGAAAGGTAATGTCAAAGCGCGCGCACGCATGATGGCACAATATGAAATTGCTGGCCTAACCCAAGGTTTGGTGCTTGGCACCGACCATTCCGCTGAAAATATCACGGGTTTTTATACCAAATTTGGCGATGGTGCTTGCGATTTAGCACCGCTTTATGGCCTCAACAAACGCCAAGTCCGCCAAATTGCTGCATTCCTTGGTGCGCCTGAACATTTAGTGAAAAAAGTACCAACCGCAGATCTTGAAGAACTCAGCCCACAAAAAGCAGATGAAGATGCGCTGGCACTGAGCTATGAGCAAATTGATGACTTCCTCGAAGGTAAAGCGGTAGCGCCAGAGGTCAGCGAAAAACTGATCCAGATTTATCTGCGCACCGAACATAAACGCCAACCAATTCCAACCATTTATGATGATGAGGCGCTTTAAGCAATCATCTTTTCGATTTGATTGGCTCACACTCAAACCCAAAAGGCGCCCAAGGCGCCTTTTTTTATCTTTTCTTTATCTTGGTTGCACGTTTTAAAACGTTGTCGCGTCGTTACATCCGCTCAATCAACATATCAAGCTCCCACCACAACGCTTCACACAACCCGCGCCGATAAGTCGCTTGTTTAAAGCCATCATGCTCTTTTTTATATTGCGCAAATTTCTTGGGTTGATTGCGTCTTGCTGCGCGCACATTGGCCAATCGGTCACAGACTTTCACAATAAGCGCTAAACGACCAGACTCTTCAAGCTGATCAATCTGCTGAAAACGTTGATGCGTCACGGCTTTTCGTGCATCGCGTCCGCTCACCACCTCATCGGTCATATAGCAAACAGCGCGCGAAATAATCTTACCGTAATCGGTTTCAATTTCTTGGCGGGTGGTTTTGGTATCTTCCAAAATGTCGTGAAACTGCGCAACAATCATCGCATCGGTGCCAAAGGGACTGGCAAGCTTGGCGACAGCATCAAGATGGATATAGTAAGGATAATCACCATAGCGCTGTCCTTCATGGCGTTTTCGAGCAAAAGTGCGAGCTTTGATATAGCGATTATTCATGGCTTACCTACTGATTGTTCATTCATTTCTTCCAATCGATGCAGTAAGCATAGCTTTCGGCGAAAAAAAAGGCTGAATCAATCAGCCTTTTTTCGATCTGTGTTTTGTTGCGCTTGTTCGCGCAGCTCATTTGCAACCATGGCAATGGCTTGCCCACTACTAATACCTTGTGCCATGAGTGCATGAATACGCTCTACAGCAACTTGTTGCTCCGCGTGGGTGAGGGTTAATTCGTCAAACATAAGCTCTCCTCAAATCGAGCGCGTATTGTAGTGACTTAGGGCTGGGTTGTCACCTCTTCACCGCGCGGTTCACGCGCTTGCTCTGAAAGCAGCGACCCTTCCGGTAATTCAGAGGACGGAGAGATTTCATTGAGCACCCAAGGTCGAGCGATACGCTGCACCTCTTGAAACTGTATCGCACCTTGCCAGCGTGATTTGTATAAACCCGCAGTGACCCAATAACGCCCAGAGCTAAGCTCTGTTTTTGGCAAGGTCGTTGGCATATCGCCTTGGGCGTAACTTTGCTGCCAAAGCGCAGGACCGTGATAGTGCTCTTTGGTAAAGATCTCTAAAAGCAGTCGATCACCTGGACAGCTTTTTCGTGGTAATTCAGGGCGTAAATGCCAGCTATTTTCGCTCGCCCAAGCAATGCGCTGCGTTTTCGGTGGATTGGTGATCAGAATCCAAGTCTGCCATGACTCACCCGACTCACTGAGCAAAGTCAGTTGATACAACCCCTTATTAAGCGGCGCGCCTACTTCATTTTGTAATATTTCAAAGCGGCCTTGCTCATCAAGCGCAGGTTGCATATCAAGCAGACGTTGGTGAGGCCAGCGCAGCAATATAATACGCTCAATGGGTTGCTCGCTTTGCCCTTTCAGCGCCACACGATAGTAACGACGACTCGGTGTTTGCACCGTTTCGCGCACTAAGGTGATTTCAGTAAGCCAAATGGGCAGTGGTAATTTAGATAAATTACGCCCGCAATCATCCGTGATTGCCGAGCTCAACAAATTGGCGAGGTTTTCTTTCACCGTATCACTGGGCTGCTGTTGCCATGTTTCCACCATGGCATCAAAGGCTTTTTCGGTCTCATTGGCCAGCAGGGCTTTGTGCGCTTCCACCAGCGGTTCATTACCAATAAACCAATCGGCTTGAGCCGGCAAAGCCAGCAGAGTCAAACAAAGTGCAAAAAAACGACGTTTCATTGATTAAGCCTTGAGGCGGTAACCCACACCACGCAAGGTTTCAATCTCAAGCTGATTGACCTTTTGACGCAGCTGCAAAATATGCGTATCCACGGTTCGAGTTGTTGGGAAGTGATTATAACCCCACACCTGATCAAGCAACTCATCACGGGTAAAAACACGACCTGGATTTTTCGCAAGAAACAGCAGTAAATCAAATTCAGTACGCGTCAAGACCACATCCACCCCAGCATTGGTCACGGTGCGGGTGATCACATCGATCTCTACCCCAGGTAGTACCACGCGGTTATCGTCATCTTGACTGTTTGGCGAGCGAAGGTGCACGCGAATACGCGCCAATAGCTCAGCTTCGGCAAAAGGCTTGGTGAGATAATCCATGGCGCCTGCATCAAGTCCGGCAACTTTATCGCGTACCGATACCATGGCGGTCAACATAATCACTGGGATCGTTTTTAGCGCAAACCAATCAGCAACGCGCTCCAGCGAGTCACCTTCTGGCAGTTGGCGATCCAGAATCACCATATCTGCGTTAGGCCACAGCGCTGCAACGTCCGTAGCATTTGCGGCATACAAAACGTCATATCCCGCTTGTTCAATACTGGCAATGAGGCCATCGGCCAAATTCGTATCGTCTTCGACGAGCAGAATCGTTTTATTCACAAGGTATCTCCAAAATAAATTGCGTCGGTGGCCCTTGAAGTTTGATCTTACCCCCCATCCGTTGAACCATAGACTCAACGATAGTCAGACCAAGACCTAGGCCACGTTCGCTTACAAACGGCTTGTTAATTCGCATCCAATCTTTGGCTTGTAATTTCCCGTTGTCACATACTGCAATAAGCAACTTATTATCTTTGCTCCAACAACGTACTGTTGCTGGCGGAATGCCATATTTCTTTGCATTGCGCACCAAGTTATCGATACAGGTAGCTAACCAATAGGTGCTGATCATCGCACTGCGATCCTCACTTAACTCGCAAGGCACATCGAGTTCTTCGCACAACATAGTTAGCCATTCATTAATCGATTCAACATGCTCTTTTTTCATGCCGTCTTGATGTGATTGCAGGTAGTCCTTACTCGCTTCTGCTAACTGCCTTAAACGAGTCGAATCCTCACATAATCGACGAAATTCATCATAGAATTCGTCAGGTAACTTATCAAATTCGCGACGAAAGCCTTCTACAGTCATCCCAAGACTTGCGATCGGTGTACGCAATTCATGCGTAAGAATTTGAAGCACTACCATACGTTGCTGCATTTCGCGGCGCTTTACCCAAACCCGATAACCCAACCAGCCAAGTAGCAAACCTAAATTAGCCACCAGCAAAAATGCAATAATCCAATTGGTGTAGTTATAGCCTTGTGCTTCTTGCCAACACACATTGCCCTTTTGTAATTGGCAGAAAATATCAGGCCGCTTGGCTTCGAGAAAAATATCATATTGGGCAAGTTTGGGTTGCCACTGCGTACGTTCATAAATGCGATAGATGTTGCCATCACGTAGCCATAGCTCATCACCACTGAGTAATGAGTCTGAACCACTGAGCAAACTATTGAGCGCGTCGTGATCTAAGCGCTGAAGTCGGCCAAGTAAACTATCAGGCTGAGCCAGCGGTTTTTCTTTAATGTGTAAATAGGCATCAAGCGCCACTTTTTGCTTGGGGTGCTTTTCAATATAACGCAGTGCATAACTACCGCCGCCAGGGTGAATATAACCGGCGCGCGTAAACCAAGATTTAGGCAGCTGTGTGCCATTACACATGGCGCGAGAAAAGACCAAAGGCTGCGTCACTAAAGGACCAATAGGTAGGTTGCCTTTGCACTGCTGGGCGTAACTGTAGAGCCACTTCAAATCTTTGAGCGGATAAGCTGATGTCTGCGGATAGATCATCGCAGGGTCAAGCAAAGCCACTGGATATTGGCTTTGGATATCCCTTAAATCATAGTAAGCGATTGCATCCGTACGTCCCAGATCCTGCCAGTACAACTTGACCCGTTCAGGCATCGAAGCAAAGGCGATATGGGGGATAAAACAGAGCATCAGTGTGAAGATTTTACGCATGGCCGAAGTCTATCAGGGGAATCTACAATCGTGTCAACATTGTGTGAATTTATCCGAGCTGTGTATTGTATGCGCAAAAATTAATCTTAAAAATGAGTATGTTAAAAAAAGAGGGGCTAGACCCCTCTTTTCAAGATCGTGATGACAAATTCATCACTTTTTGTTTCATTTCTTATTTCACTTCAGGCAATGCCGGAAACTCTGACTTAATGCCATAAGTTTGGCCGTTCATCACCACGCGAGGTGAAACAATCACTTGCGATACAGGTACGTAGTAAACCATATCAAATGAGAACTCACCGCCCGCTGGAATCGAGTTATAGCTCTTCAAGGTGATTGCCACCTTGTGGAACATCTTCTTCGGACCAGTTGCGTAGAAGTTTGAACCAGTATGACCGCTTTCAACCACTTTGATGCCTGCACCATTCCAGTCAGAGACCAGATCGCCCGTTGAAGTTGGCATCAAGAACTCAATCGTAGAACCACCTGGGATCGCCACGGCTGAATTGTTCTTAAATACCACTTTCGGATTGATTGGATAGTTCTGATCGCCAGCTGGCCATTCAGTGGTATAAATATCCAAATCAATTACTTGCGTTGGTGCTGGGAGATCGTTGTGCTTCATATCCATTGGCGTTGCTTGCAAGAAGCTGTTGTACGCCAAATCAGTCATCGTGGTACCAAAGGTATATTCGTTGGCCACAGGATCAAAGCCGTAATCACCAGCCATTTCCCAAACCATCATACCGCCGATGCCATTATCAATGATGTAATCCAATTTCGGCATCAATGAATCTGCATCTTCAATGCTTAGGAATACTTTCTTCGTTGCATTCCATAGCCATGCAGATTTTGTTGCATCATCCCAATGACGTTGGTATTCACCCTGCAGTACATGATCTGGATTGTTGGCATCAAGCCCCCACTCTGGACCATAGCTTGGCATGACGTTAATACCCAACTTGGTGGCATTAGCAAGGTTCATGGCATGCCACATTGGCATTGAACCTGCCCCCATTTCACGGCCTTGTGCATCTTTGTCATGCCAGATGTTATCGATACCAGTTGCGCCCCAACCACATGGCGTGTTGACACCAGTACCTGGCTGGCACTCAGCTTGCGCTGGCAGCACTGAACTACCCCACATGCCGTTGGTACCACCAGAAACGCCCTGCCAACCACGGGTGTAATAAGGCACACCGATGTTGATTTGGCTTGGGTTAAAGGCACCGCGGAAGTAGTGATAAGCCCATGCAACGTTCAAGTAACCAATATTTTGGTACTGCGCTGTGCTATACACACCCGCCGCGGCAAGCTCACCATCTTTGCCATCGTCAAAGAGTGCCGCTTGTGGACCAACATATTCGTTCCATGCGCCATGCAAGTCATAGGACATGATGTTCACATAATCGAGCACATCGCCCATGGCCATATCTTCCATACCACGAAGCAGGTAACCAGAAGCAGGTGCAGCGATAGTCAACATATACTTGCGACCATCTTGCTTACCAGCAGCGTCCAATTTAACGCGCAGATCTTCCATCATCACCATGTAGTTAGACCACAACTGACCACGACATTTATCTGAAATATCAAAGTCATTTGGGTTACCCGCGCCGGTCATTGAGGTTGGATATTCATAATCGATATCCACACCGTCAAAGCCGTACTGGCGAATAAACTCAACGGCAGAGGCGTTAAAGGTTTCAATACCGGCCATGTTCACGCCACAGGTACCAATATCAGTGGTCATGCTATAGAAGCCACGGCTCTCAGCCCAGCCACCCACAGAGATCAGCGTCTTCACATCTGGGTACTGTTTCTTATACTTCGACAGCAAGTTGAAATGGCCTTTATAGCTAAAGCTTGGGTCCATTTCTGCGCCCGGTACACCTTCCCAAGTCATCTTGGTTGCAGTGTCATCCACCTGAATTATATTGGTAGTTGGATTCACGCTCGCAAAGGCGTAGTTGATATGGGTGAGTTTATCCCATGGTAAGTCGCCCACAAGGTATGAAGGCAAACCGTTTTGGCCATGACGCCAAGATGTAAAGTAACCGATGATACGACGCGGGTGATCATCACCCATACACTCAGAACCATCAGCGCGATATACCTGCTTGATATCACAGGTCAGATTGCCTTGACCGGCTTCTTTGACATCAACGGTTGCATTGACTGTGGTGGAAAGACCGCCAGCATCGGTGGCCGTTACGGTGATCACCGCTTGCCCCAAGGCTGCTGGCTGCCAGTTCGCAACAAATGGTGCTTGCGTTACAACGCCCACTGAAAGCCCATCAACAAAGAATTCAACCTGCTTGAGATCGTCATTTTTGTCAGTCGCATTGGCGGTAATTTGCACTGCGCCACTATTAAACACAGTTTGCCCATCTTTCGGAGAAAGGATGGCCACTTCAGGCGCCAATGGTGGCAACGGTACCGCTTTCACGCTAATCGCGACTTCAGCAGAGGTTGCTGACATGCCCGAATCGTCAGTTGCCTTTGCAGTAATTGCAACCGCGCCTTCTAAATTCGCAGTCCAATCTAGGGTATATGGCGCAGTTAGATCTTCACCCACTTTTTGTGCGTTGGCGAAAAACTCAACTTTTGCGACCTGACCATCTTTATCTGCGGCATCAGCAGCAAGAGCAATCACATCACCGCGGTTATAGATGCTGCCCGCTTGCGGATTGCTCACAGTAACGGTTGGCGCTTCACCTGACGGCAGTGATGGCACCTGAACATTGAGTGACTGATTGACGGTATCTATACCAATTTGGCCGCTGACACCAAAGGTTAGTGTGATTGCACCGCCTTCAGGCAGGTCGGTCTTGATCCAGCTCCCTGCATCAAAGCCAATTTCCAATACGTTCACATAGCCAGCGCCACTTGCTTTGCTAGTGAAACTTAGTTTGGGATAGCTTAGACCGTCCGCTTTCCACGCAGGCGTGGTCAGTGGTACGTCAGAATTAAAAGTAATAGTGGTGCCAGTCATATCAATCGCGCCAGGCGTGCCACTTGTGCTAGCCACATTTGCGATATCAATGGTGTAGTTGTTCCACCACTGCGATTCAGCGCCGATCACGGTCGCTGATGATTGGATCTCACCGGCATGCGCGGTTGCGATCATTGCCGCGTTAATGCTGAGCGCCAAAACGGTCGGCATCATCACGACTTTGGTTAGTTTTTTCATCCTTTGTTGTTCCTTGTCTGAAAGAATCAAACTGTGCGAGTGATCACTTTCGTGATCATCGAGATTTTATGTCGAAGGGTTTATTTCGAGGATTGAACAAAAGTGAAACTTCCCCATCGCTCAACAACAAAATCTGTAACACGGAAATATTCCACAATGTGATGAAGTAAACTCACCGATTCACATTAATTGACAGGAAACAAACACAGCGTCCTTGCAATCTGCTATGTGCTGTTAAAACAGGAAGTTAAATTTTTAGGATTTGATGATTTAACCGGCTTTTTATCGCATTTAACGACATATTTCGACTAAATAATCAATATTTTCGCGAGACTTTGACGCTTGTTTTACACATAAAAAACGCAGCCATTGGCTGCGTTTTGATCAACTTGCGTGATTATCAATAGAAGGGCGCTAAGGACTTAACTTACATCGATTTGGCGAATTTCAATTCGCTCATCAGCCAAACGATGAATCACTTGGTTACTGCTACCACGCCATTTCAAACGCGGATCTGCAAGATCCTTTTCAAATTTACCATCAATCATCACATCCACGTGGGCAACCACAGCTTGCTGTGCTGGCGTGAGTTGACCACGGGTGTAGCCCGTCCACAGCCAAATATCTTTGCCCGGACATTCTTGACGCACACGAAGGACAAGGCGCATCACGTCCGCCACATTGGCAGGATGGAGCGGATCGCCGCCCGATAAGGACAAGCCTCGGCGCTTAATGCGTGTGTCATTTAAATCGGCGATAATTTGATCTTCCATCGCCTTATCAAACAACACACCTGAATCTAAACGCCAAGTGGATTGATTATAACAACCACGACATTGATGTTCGCAACCAGCAACAAAGAGGGTACAGCGCGTCCCCTCACCGTTGACGACATCAATTGGATAATATTGATGGTAATTCACAATCGAACCTATAGATGCTTCACGCGACGTTTCACTTCTTCTTGCTTACCGAAGTTAAACGGACGCGCATCAGGACTACCCAGATAGCCACAGACTCGACGAGTCACAGACACTTTTGATGAGTCATGGTTACCACAGCTTGGGCAAGTAAAGCCTTTACTGGTGCAATCAAACTCGCCATTAAAACCACATTCGTAACACTCATCGATTGGCGTATTGGTACCGTAGTAAGGCACGCGCTCAAATGAGTAATCCCACACATCTTCCAAGGCTTCGATGTTGTTTTGCATATTTGGATATTCGCCGTAGCAAATAAAACCACCATTGGCGATCCATGGATAGGCTTGCTCAAAATCAAGCTTGTCGTATGGGTTTACTTTCTTTTCAACATCCAAGTGGAAGCTATTGGTATAGTAACCTTTGTCTGTCACCCCTGGAATAACGCCAAATTCAGTGGCATCAAGCTTACAGAAACGGCTACATAGGTTTTCACTTGGTGTGCTGTAAAGGCTAAAGCCATAACCCGTTTCTTTTTTCCAGCGCTCGGTGGCGTCACGCAGACGCTGAACAATAGCTTGCGCTTTTTGGCGTAGCTCTTGTGAGTCATACACATGTGTCTCAGTGCCGTACAGCGCATTAATGGTTTCATGCAAGCCGATGTAGCCCAATGAAATCGAAGCGCGGCCGTTTTTGAAGATTTCAGACACATTGTCATCCGCTTTCAAACGAACACCACAGGCACCTTCCATATAAAGGATTGGCGCCACACGAGCTTTCACCCCTTCGAGGCGATCGATACGGGTTTGCAATGCGCGATAAGAAAGCTCAAGACGATCTTCAAGCAGTTCAAAGAACTTGGCTTCATCGCCTTTGGCGCGAATCGCGATACGTGGCAAGTTCAAGCTCACAACACCAAGGTTGTTACGACCATCGTGAATTTGCTCGCCATGTTCATCTTCATAAACACCCAAGAAGCTGCGACAACCCATAGGGGTTTTAAATGAACCAGTCACTTCAACAACGCGTTCGTAGTTGAGAATATCTGGGTACATACGCTTGGTTGCACACTCAAGTGCTAGTTGCTTGATGTCATAGTTCACATCACCCGCTTTATGGTTCACGCCATCTTTAATGGCAAAAACCAATTTAGGGAAGACCGCTGTTTTACGGTTTTTGCCCAAGCCAGCAATACGATTACGCAAAATGGACTGCTGAATCAAACGAGATTCCCAGCTGGTACCTAGGCCAAAACCAAAGGTCACAAATGGGGTTTGACCGTTTGCGGTGTGCAGGGTGTTCACTTCATATTCCAAGGATTGGAATGCGTCATAACACTCTTTTTCAGTGCGTGACAAAGCAAAGGCTTCTGCATCTGCAATGCCCCACTCTTGCGCCACTTCAAGGTGCTTCTCGTAGCTCACCTTGACGTATGGCTCAAGAATTTCGTCAATACGGTTGATCGTGGTCCCGCCATAGATGTGGCTAGCAACTTGAGCAATAATCTGCGCAGTCACGGCTGTAGCCGTCGAAATAGAGCGCGGTGTATCAATCTCTGCGTTACCCATTTTAAAGCCATGGGTTAACATGCCACGCAGGTCGATCAACATACAGTTGAACATTGGGAAGAAAGGAGAGTAATCCAAATCGTGATAGTGAATGTCACCGATTTGGTGCGCACGCACGATATCACGAGGCAACATATGTGTGGTTGCGTAGTGCTTCGCCACAATACCTGCCAGCAAATCACGCTGAGTAGGAATCACTTTACTGTCTTTATTGGCATTTTCATTCAAGATCTCAGCATCACTTTGCTCAACCAAGCCTTGAATATCATTGTTTAAGCGACTTTTTTTCTCGCGAATCACATCACGATCGTGACGATATTCAATATAAGCACGCGCCACTTGATGATGTGGGCCAGCCATCAGTTGTTCTTCAACGGCTCGCTGGATCTGATGGATCTCAACTTCATGGGCACCACTAAACTTCGCCTGTAGAAGATCCGCAACCGTCTGCGCGTATTCCGCATCCAGTGCGTCAAAAGGTTTTGCAGCAGCAAGAACTGCATCACGAATGCGTGACGTATCAAAAGGCACACGATATCCATCGCGTTTAATCACTACAGGCTTCACTTTAAGGCTCCTTTATCAAAATGGCTGGCTTCTTGTCAAACACTAAATGTTGTTATTTATTTTAGTGCCGAATACAAGATGTGGGGTATTAAGCGAAAAAATAGCGGAGAAAACATTGATCGAGATCATGAATTAAAAACAACCGCGTAATCTTGAAGCGATCGTGATTTTGCTTCCTCATTTCATCGATGAAACGAATGCAAATGAAAAAATGGCATTGATGAATAAAAGCCTTTGCAACCAGAGACTTTACTGAAGGATCCGTGAAATGTGGTCAAATCGACAACAGATAAAGATCACATTTGAGAAGGGACAACAAGAAGAGGTGTCGGTTTACCGAACCAGTAACCTTGCCAAAAATCTATTTTGAACTGTTTGAGTAGCATCACATCAGCGTGGCTTTCCACACCTTCGATCAATACTTGTGCGTTGATCTGTTTAGCCGCACTTGCAGCGGCCTCAAGCAAACTGGAATCCCCTTGCCTCGCCGCAACCAACAATGATTGATCAAGCTTAATGACATCAGGCACAAGGCGAAGCGCGCGTGCCTGATTGGAATCAGCGCTACCAAAATCATCTTGCGCGATGCGAAATCCTGCGTCTTTTAACTGACTCAAGCGCATACAAAGTAGCTCTTCACAGCATACGGCATGCTCGAGCACCTCAAGGACGATTTGCTTTGCTTGGATACTACCCTGTGCAATTGCATAGGATAAGTGTGTCATCATGGTATCAAAGCCATGTAACAGGCACTCAGGACTGACATTGATAAAGAGTACTGCTGGGCTTTTTTGCGCTGCAAAATTGGCAAGGTGCAGAGCGATGGCTTTGAGCTCAAGCGCAATATCGTAGGAATGAGATTGGTTATATAAGATAGAGGAAGGCAGAAACACCTGATTTTCAATGCGACCGCGCAGCAATGCTTCATACCCCATCACATTAAAATGATGGTCCAAAATAGGCTGAAACACACTAAACAGCTCCATCTGGCTATTCATCTCGTGTATATCTGCCATTTGGGTATGGGCACAGTTCGACATAAAACAGGGGCACTCCAACTATAAAATCGTCCAGACGACCTTTATACCTTATAGATGATGCGCATTGTGAAAAAGGGGAACTCTGTCTCATCTTTGCTATACATTGTGAATTTTATCAATAAATGAGAGGTAGATGACATATAACCGACACCAAAGCGTCACCGAATCGTCATCGATAGCAACTAAGCTGCATATGAATGATAAATAAGATGATATAGAGAACCGATGACCAAGATAAACCATCAGCACATTGCATTTTTTGACCTCGACCAGACCCTCAGTATTCACCCACTACATCAGTTGTGGCACGACTACTTAGTCGCGCATGCGCATATCCCTGGCGATACCGCCCATCATATTGAAGCGCAAGCAGCTGCGCTCAAAGGTCAAAATGTCGCGACCCTTATCGCGCTTGCCAAAAAATTAAGCCATCAGTATTTTCCGCAAGGATTTTTACCCGATGCCATCACACGTATTCACTGGCACCAACGCCGCGGCGATCTCATCGTGATCCTTAGCAGTCTGCCTAACGTTGTTGTTGACGCAATCGTCAGCCACATTCCTAATGCGCTAACACTTGCACCAGAGCTACAAAGCGAGCAAGGGCAATATACTGGCCGCTTATATGAGCAAAGCAAAAACTACGAACAAAAAGCCTTAATGCTCAAATTATGGTTGGCGGCGCAACCCAATGCCAATATTTCAACATCAGGCTATAGCGAATCAGCCGCACACCTTGATTGGTTAAAAAAAATGGACAGACCCTTTGCCGTCAATCCAGAGCCCACACTTGCCCTGCACGCTGAGCAATATGAGTGGACCATTTTTAACTGGCAACACCCACAAGATATTGTGCGCTAGGTTTCATGTCGGCTTGAAACAATCACGCAAAAACACCTAAAGAGAATGACAAATGTCGAATACTGCGTAAGCAGTCCGTGAGCAACAATCAAAAATAAGCGAATTAAGCGAAATAAAGCTTTACCAAGTCTGGTGCTGTGCTAGTATCGGCTCAGCCTTTTTGGTCTAATTTATGGCAAAGATAATTTTTGAACGTTTGGTACTACCATCTGACCTCTTGCTTACAGCCTGACGTCTTTGTTCTCGTTAGCTTCATAAATACCTCGGCTAATTCGCGCACAGCGCATAACTTAGATGAATATTCAGGAGACAATCATGTCTAAAGCAACTGGTACAGTTAAATTTTTCAACGAATCAAAAGGTTTTGGCTTCATCGTACAAGACAACGGCGGTGCCGATGTATTCGTACACTTCAGCGCAATCCAAACTGAAGGCTTCAAAACCCTAGCAGAAGGTCAAAAGGTTGCTTTTGACATCGAACAAGGTCAAAAAGGCCCACAAGCTGCAAACGTTGTTGCACTTTAATTCTCTGAATTAAAGTAGATAAAAAGCGTGCTTAGCACGCTTTTTTTATACCTGTTATTTGTGTGAATGCCCTCAGCAACTGTGGCGACTTGCATTGATAACAGACACAAAAAAATCGCATCCATGATGCGATTTTTTGCTTTTCGAGATGTTGAACAGCGTTTGGGCTTTCGCCGTTAACAGCCTTTGGTATCGACAACAACAATGGGCGCGACATAGGGGCGCGCTTCAAAATACTTAATGTAACAATAAGTGCTATCAGCTTTTTTATCGACAACAAATTGCACCATCTTACGCTCTAGGTTCACATCGTAATCAGTGCCCCACTTTTGCGCCGATGTTGCTGCATTCGATGGCGCTTTTATCTCACGAAGCAGGGAAACAATCGACTCTCGGGATGGATAACCATTGACCAGATCAACATTAAGACCTGACCCGAGCACCATCGCTTGATTGGCAAGACGTGGCAATTGCTGCTCATCTCTAGCACTTGCAACCACAGTAATGGTGTCATCAACTTGCTGCTTTAATTGAGCAATAAGCGCTAAGCGCGTTTCGCGATCAAGCCCTTGATTGAAAAATCCATAACTCAGCGCACCACCAATCACCAGAGCGCCAAAGAGCGTCGAGAAAAGCACAATTTTTGCAGCTTTGCGATTCATCCATCCAATCCTATAGTTGTCGAAGCATGAACCATTATCCCTAGTCAAAAGAGGCTGAAAAGAGATTGAATAAAACTCAGCCATTATTTTTTATCACTATTATTGCTAAAGCACAGAATCAAGTAATCCTGCGGTGAACATCATAAAGAAGTGAGAGTTTGCTCCCTTTTGCACTGGCATCTGCCGTCACTGAGGCGCAAAATGCAATGAGATGCATGTCACATTTAGCAGGATATTTGCAAAGGGAAACGATTGGCTCATTGCAGCATAGCTAAAGTATCATTAAAATCATGATTTGATTGAATTTTCCCCCAATTAAGGAGAGGGTCTGTGAAAAAGACTATTCTAGCAGGTGCCATTGCCGCAGCTTGCTTTACCATCACCGCTTGTGATTCAAATAAATCCGATGCAGTCGCTCAGGGCGCTGATGTATTGGCTTATGTTCCAGCCCAAACCGCCCTATTTTTCGGACAGTTTGAACCTGCACCAACAAAGAAAACACTTGAATCTTATGCGGTTCAATTCCAAGGCCCATCGATGGATGCGGCAATTGCTGAACTGAAGCAAGAAGCACAAGCCGCCACGGGTGGCGAGCGCTTTGCAACTGAGCTGTTGATTGAAACAGTCGAGAATCTCAAAGATCCAGATGCATTTATCAAATCACTCGGTCTACCTGATGAAGGTCGCAGCTACTTCTATACCGTTGGCGCATTGCCAGTCATGAAAATGGAAGTAAAAGACGCTAATGCATTCTGGGCTTTCTTCGACAAAGCTGAAAAAACAAGTGCCTATACGCACACCATGAAGAAAATCAACGATGTTGAGTACCGTAACTACAACATCGTCAAAGATGAAGATGGCACTAGCCTAGATGTTGCCATCCTTGTGAAAGATGGCATGGCGACCATCGCCCTTGATGCAGGTGCTGACAACTCACTGGCAGTGGCGCTTGGTCTAGAAAAACCAAACCAATCACTGGCTGAATCAGGCAAAATTGAAGCACTTGTCAAAGAGTTCAAACTTAGCGGTGAAGGCGTTGGCTTTATCAACCACGTCGCACTGATTGAAGCCTTGACCAAAAAAGATAGCAATCGTCTAGGCAAACAAATTGCGATGCTAGCATCAAAAGCGCAGGATCCATCATTCAACGCCATGCTTGAAATGATGCAAACTGAGCAATGTGCCTCTGAATTCAATGGCATTGCTAAAAACTGGCCTCAAACTATCTTTGGCTTCGACTATCAAGTGGATGGCGACAAAGTTGCAGCCAACACCACTATGGTGATCGATAGTAAGAACAAAGCTATGGTTGACGCGCTCGGCAAAATTCAAGGCTATGTCCCTGCATACGTAACCGAACCTAACGCGCTATCTCTTGGCCTAGGTCTTGATGTAGGTAACCTTGCATCAGGCGCCAACGGTGTCCTGAAAGAGCTTGTTTCACCACAATTCAAGTGTCCTATATTGGCAACAATGCAAAGTGATATCGCAACCACAGATACTAGCGCACTAGGCATGGCTGGCATGTTGAGCGGTCTGAAAGGTATTAGCTTTGGTTTGTTTGATTATGATGTAACTGTGAACTCATGGGGCGACCCAGAGCAATTTACCCTAGACGGTCTCTTTGCAATCTCTGCTGAAGATCCAATGGCGCTTTACAACACCATCGCTGGCTTCCAACCAATGATTCAGATGAT
Source organism: Vibrio stylophorae (assembly GCF_921293875.1). Lineage (NCBI taxonomy): Bacteria > Pseudomonadati > Pseudomonadota > Gammaproteobacteria > Vibrionales > Vibrionaceae > Vibrio > Vibrio stylophorae. The sequence continues at coordinate 250,848 of NZ_CAKLDI010000002.1, read as the reverse complement.
GATCCCAATCTCTGAAGATGGTAAAGCAACCAACCTTAGCGAAGCGATGCCTGACCTACGCAGCACCATCAGCAACGATATCTATGTGGCACTGAAAGGTCACCACATTGTGTTCTACGCAGGTGATAAAGGTGAAAAAACTGCCGATGCACTCAGCAAAGAAAAAGTGGATCAAAACAACGCATTCATGGGCGTTGGTATGGACTACGATGCATTGCTTGCACCAGCAATCAAAGCAGTCAAAGCACAAGGCCAAGAGCTTCCAGATGAGCTACAAATGCTTGAAGCTTATAAGTACAAGGGCTCTGCGGATCTAAAAATCACCGAACGTGGTATTGAAATGGATACCAAAGCGCAATACTAATTGTGACTTTGATATTGAAAAGCCGATGCATTGCATCGGCTTTTTTTTCACCACCCATTTGCAATGCCATGTTGCTTTGCTCACACTTCCTCACAATGAATCAGGTTTTTTCCCTTTTCGATTCAAACACTTGCGCCTTATTGATAGAATCAAGCACAACATAAGCCAATGATTTATTAGATGAATAGGGAATTTCCGTGAAAAAAAATCTTATCGCCGCGTCCATTTTTTCCGGCCTACTAACGCTTTCAGGCTGCGCTACAAATCAAAGCGAACAACAAAAGCAGCAGATTTTAAGCTATGTGCCCGCAGATACCGTCCTCTTTATCGGGCAATTTGAACCAACGCCAAGTAAAGCCCTATTCAACCAATATATCCATAAGCTACAAACCGTAGATTTAGAGCAATTTAAGCAAATGCTCAATCACGATGTGCCTGCGAAAGGGGGGCAACGATTTGTCGTTGAACTTGCCAATCAATTACTTGAAAACAGCCACCATACCGACCAATTTATGGCCACCCTTGGTCTTGCCGATGAAACACGAAGCTACTTCTATCTGATTGGCGCACAGCCCGTCTTAAAATTTGAAATTGAAGACGCCGTAGCATTTGCGAAGTTTTTGGATGACGCGGAAGAAAAAAGTCAGTATCAACACACCAAGGAAGTTGTTGGTGATACCCAAGTACGTCGCTACGCTGTCTATCAAGGTAGCCAAAACGATGATCTCGACTTAATCATCCATCTTGCGCCCAACATGGTCACCATGACCCTAGAAAGCGCGCTTCTACCATCTCAGTTGCCCATGGTATTGCAGCAACAAGCACCAACAAATAGCTTGTTATCAAGCCAGCGCCTTGAACAAATCGAAAACCAATTTGCACTCGATAGCCAATCGCTTGGCTATATTGATCACCTCGGCATCGTGGATGCACTCACGGGCAAAACGAAAAATCAGCTCAATCAAGATATTCAAACCTTGGTTCGCCACTATGGCAATGAGCATGATGTGCAGGATTTTGCGCTAATTGAATCGACCGCTTGTCAAAATGAGTTGCATGCGATCTTCGCAAAATGGCCAAAAACTGTGATGACCTTTGATTACAGCGATAGCCAGCCAATTCAAAGTCAGGCTCGCTTGATTGTTGAAAGCTCTCATCCGACGCTAGCGCCCTATTTTCAATCCATGCAGGGATTTATCCCAAGCTATACCCAGCAGTTCCACCCACTCGCCATTGGCTTTGGTTTAGATATCAATGCATTTATGGATTTCTATGATGCCTATGGCCAGGCGGTTACAACACCAAAATTTAGCTGCGCTATTGCGCAATCCTTTCAAAAAGGACACGCAGAAATCAAAGCGCAGCAAGATTTCGATAAAGATACGGAGGCACTAGCGCTGTTTGCAGATTTGCGCGGCGTTGCCGGCGCACTATTTAACTACCAGGTTTCATTTAACTCACAAAATGAAATTGAAGGCGTTGAAATTGATGCCATTATCTCGCTTTCAAGCATAAATATTCAGGGTTTTTACCAGCAAATTCTCGATATCAACCCCATGCTTGGCGTGATGCTACCGCTGCAAACGGGTAAAACCACCAACATCAGTGAACATTTGCCGATGATCAAGCCGTTCATTCAAAACGATGTATATGCAGAGTTTGCTGGCGATCATATCGTATTTTACGCAGGTAAAAATGGCAGCAAACAAGCTAAGCAGCTAGCGAAAGAGTCCGCCCAAGATAAAAATGGTTACTTCTCCTTTGCCATTCATGAAGCAAAGCTGATGGCTCCTCTTGAAGCCATGGGCGATGAAGCAAAGCCACTCAATGATTGGATGATGCTCAACTCCTCCAACGGCTATATGGAAATCAAAGGAACGAAATATGGCATGGAAATTTTAGAAACGCAGGTTTACGAATAAACTGTTCACCTCATTGAGGATGAATAAACCGTGACAAAAAAAGAGCGCTTATGCGCTCTTTTATATTTCGGATTTTCTATCGATTTATCTATCGGAATACAACTTAGTATTTGAGCTGTAATGTCGCTAAGAATTGACGCGGCGCGCCTACCTCAGTTCCCGAAGCGCCAGCAGCATTTGAACCATGGCCGCCAGTACCACCGAGATAATCAACATCAAAGAGATTTTCAACGGTCGCTTGCATGTAGATATCTAAATCTTGGTCGTAACGAAGATGATGCGATAAGGCGAGATCAAAGCGGATATAGGCATCTTTACGAATAGTATTCGCATCATCGGCAAAGCGCTCGCCAACATAAATAGCGCCGACGTTCACCATGGTACCTTGCATAAAATCATAACCCGTCCAGATTGAAGCGGACCATTCTGGCACATCCGTCGGACGTTTCCCTTCTAAGGCTGGATCTTCAGTTTTCACATATTCAGCATCTAAGTAAGTCGCACTACCAAACACAGAGAATGCATCCGTGATTTGGCCCGTGGCAGCAAATTCCACGCCCTTGTGCTCACGTTTACCAGCCTGCGTGGTTTTTTGATCAATGGTGCAACCTGGCGTTGTACAGGTATAGTCCTCAACAATCTTTGAGTTCTTTTCGGTAATTTGGAACACCGAGCCTGAAAGCAGCAGGCGATTATCCATCAGCTCCCATTTACTGCCAATTTCATAAAGCTCACCCTTGACCGGATCAAGCGCTTTGCCGTTATTCAGATCGGTGACATCATCCACTGGCGACTGCGGCTGAAAACTTTCAGAATAAGTCAGGTAAATTGAACCATTTTCTGCTGGATGATAAATCACCGCGGCTTTTGGAAGCACATGGGTTTGATGGTATTCCCGCCCCTTGGTTTGCTCATCTTCATAATCCACACGAACCCCTGCCAATACCTGCCATGCTGGCGTCAACGTCATTAAGTTCTGCGCATAAATGCCGTATGAGTCACGCTCATATTCACGAATTTTGCCGGTGCTGTAGTGAACATTCGGTTTAGCAATGGGTTGGCCAAGTTGCGTGTCGGTATAGGCCGTTTTCGCATCTTGTCTGTGATAGTAATAATTAAGCCAGTTGGCACCAATGAGCACCTGATGATTAACACCCAACGCATCAAAATCATTGGTAAAATCGGCAAAAGCGGTTTGGAACTGCCAGTTATCTTTGCGATCGTAACCCATGGTTTGATAAATCCCTGTGGCTTGCGAGTCAGCATTGAGTTTGTAGAAACTTTCAGTATCTCGGCGGTTAAAATCTTGGAAGTTGTAACCCGTATTGAGCGACCAGTTTGCCGGTAAGCTAGCACGTAGACCTAGACCATAGTTCTCCACCACATTGTGGATTTCAGACCAAGAGGCATCCAAAATTTTATCGCGCCAAATCGGATCGCCATTGGCATCAAGCGGAGAGCCGCTATCTACATTGCCCCGATCATCCGTTTTGTCATAATGCGCTGAAACCGTCACATTCTCATTGAGATCATATTCAAGCATCAAAGCGCCGACAAAACGGTCAGTATTAGCACTTTGACCATCGGCATATTTGCGCCAATTTTCTTCGTGGTGTTTCGACACAATGGCACGGCCGCGTAGGCTTTGGTCATCATTTAAAGCGCCGCTAACATCCACAATGGTGCGCGATAAATTGTTTTGCCCCACATCTTGGCTTACTTGAACTTGGGTTTCTGCCGTTGGTTTTTTGGTCACCATATTGACCAAACCTGCGGGCGACGATTTCCCATACAGCAAACCTGCAGGCCCTTTGAGCACTTCAACACTTTCTAGAATTTCAATGGGCTGGCGATAATGCGACCAATGCTGCTTGCCATCGCGAAGAAAACCACTGTCACTGCCAAGTGGAAAACCGCGCAAAGTAAATGCCTGACGATTTCGCTGGTAACTATCGTTACTAATGCTTGAATCATTTTTCAGTACATCACCAAGGGTCATGGCACGCTGCTCTTCAATCACGGCGTGATCAATTACTGTCACCTGATTTGGCGTCTCAAGCGGCGCTGCGTCCATGCGCATGCTCGTTTGGTTTTCACTGACATATTTGGTCGTCTGCCCAGTCACGACCACTGCATCGTGTTCATTGGCAAATACATGCCCTTCAGGTGTCACCAATAGCAGGGATAATAAGGCTGATAACGGGTGTTTTTTAAACATCTTCTTTCTCTCTAAACCACTGAAAATTTGTCCATAAAAAATTCAGCAGCAGAGTAAATGATACGCGTTATCGTTTGAATGTTTTTTGCATTCTTTACTTATGTTACATATTTGTTAGTTGATGTAGCTGTAACCGACACCGCGTATCGTTTTAATCAAACGCTTACAAAGTCCCTGCGATGTGATCTTCTTACGAATATTACTGATATGCGCATCAAGGCTACGATCATGCGCTGCTAATTCACGCTGAAAGACTGCGGCATACAGATCTTGCTTGCTTACCACTTGATTTGCATAACGCGCTAAGTGTGTCAGTAATGCTTGTTCGGTTTGCGTGAAATGATGCAACTGCTGGTGCCAATAGGTCGTTCGGGTGGCCTCTGCTACTCTTTGACACCCAGTTGAAGGCTGAGTGCGAGCGCGGATCATGGCATCTAGCCGGCACAGCAGCTCAGTTCCATCATGCTCAGCGTACACCACATGATCGGCACCTTGCCGATAGGCTAAATACAAATCTCGAGAACTTGCGCGAACAACTGCGCAAATGGGTAAACGATAACAGTGAGATAAACGTTTTAGTAACGCTGATGCAGCGGCATGCTGCATATTTAAAAGCACAGCGATGGGTTGCTGCTTTGCACATGTTGCGAGTGTCGTATGTAAGCTGGCTTCTTGCAGCTCAAGGCAAGTGACCTCAAAGCAAAGTTGCAGTGTCGGTAATAAAGATGTGGTGTCTTGGTGGGAAAAGCCAATGAGAAACAGTTTTGACATTCATAAATAGGAATAATTATCGATAACGAATCATAATTGAGAATTCATCTCATTACTAGCGTCGAGATAGCTGACCTATTATCTGTCGATTTTTTTGGTCTGTTGCAGTGCATCATAGAGATAATCATCATCCATCGCGCTATCAAGTGCGCTGTCGAGTGAACTATCCAGCGGATCATCTAAGGGGCGAAATAGCGAACTATTGCGCAGCCAATAGCCCAACATAATGGCCGACATCAGGATAATCGATAAAATCAAAGCAGGCCAAAAGAAAAAGCCACTGTGCTCTTTGATGTAATCTTCATTTACCGCGATGTGGATATCATAAAAGCCGGTTTTATCTTGAAAGACGACGACCAAACCATTGGCCACACTGGCATAGGGCACATCACCTGTTTGCGCGCTCAGCAGTTTGTTTTTACCCACAAATATATACACGCCACCATTACCTGCATAATCAAAGGACCACCAGCGATCATATTCAAGTGCATTGTGCATTAAGGTATACACTTGAATCCCATCTTGCGGGTAAGCGCGACCAAGCACCACCTGCCCCATCTGACCTGATTTAGGAAGCGCAGTCATCCCTTGAATATATCCCTTGGCATTTTTAAACACCCGCCACTGATGAAAAGGCGGTGTTTCGACAATGGGCTCACTGCGACAAAGAATTCGACCATTCATATCCATCACGCCCACTTCAATGGCGTAATAAATTTCGTCAGATTTCTGGTTCAAAAAGGCTTGCAGGGATTCTGGGCATGGATCTGTTTTGGCGTACTGATGCACTTGCTCAATCAGTTCAAGATCGCGACGACGGTTATCAGCAATATAACGAACCACCCGATTAAGATCGGATTGCAATTCAAATTCAACGACTTGCCTCTCTGCAAAATAGGCAAAGAAGACAAAAATAACAGCCGTGAAAAAGGTTAAAATAATGTGATAGTCGCGATAGGCTCGATGCTGCATTGAGAAAACACCTGTCGATGAATTAAGGCAATCTCATCATAGCGAGACGAGAATAGCAACGTATCTGCAACTTTTTCGCTACACTCGTCTCGTTTTTTTTGAGCCTAAAATAAAAGACTATCTACATGTTTTTTAAGTTATTAAATGCTTAGAGAGCGAGACAGTTGTTGAAACTGAGCCAGCTGGCCCGCATGGACCGTAATCGACAACACATCCACCAACTTTTTCGTTTGCGCCACAATTTGGTCGAGTTTTTCCTGCGCATGCACCAACAACCACATTTGACTGGTCAAGCCATCGTGCTCAGGCACACATAAAATGCCTTCTACGTTATAGGCTCGTCGTGCAAATAAACCGATAACATGGGACATCACCCCTGGGTGGTTACGAACCGTGAGCTTTAAAATCACAGTTTGATCATCATGCATTGAATGACTTGTATTCGACTGGCTCATGCGCGTGCCTCCTCAATTAATTCATGGTTCGCGCCGCCCGGAGGAACCATAGGTAAAACCATCTCATTGGGATCAATGGGTGCTTGTATCAATGCAGGTCCTTTGCAACCCAGCAAAGAAGCCAAGGTGGCTTGACCATTTTGCTGATCCAATCGCTCTGATTGAATACCCATGGCCATACCCAAAGCTTTAAAATCAACCCCAGCAAATTTCACCGCCGTGAAATTTTGGTTGTAAAACAATGATTGCTGCTGACGTACAAGCCCCAAGTGCTGATTATCCATGACCACAATTTTAATATTCAGTTGCAGCTCAGCCAGCGTCGCCAGCTCTTGTACATTCATCATGATAGAGCCATCGCCGCTAATGCAGACAACAGTGGCATTGGGCTTCGCCAGCGCCACACCAATAGCAGCGGGCAAACCAAAGCCCATGGTTCCAGCGCCGCCAGAACTCACCCATTGACGCGGTTTAATAAAGGGAAAATATTGCGCCGTCCACATTTGATGCTGACCCACATCCGTCACGATATAGGCATCGGGCGCAAGTTCAGCAATGGCTTCAATCAGTCCCAATGGGCGATGGCAATCCCCCTCACCCAAGCGATGTAAGCCTGCAGTTTGCGCGCGCTGATATACGCTTTCCATCCATTCTGAATGATTTAACGGCTCTATATGCGCCATCACACCAGTCAACGTCGCACCAACATCTGCCAATATCGGCAAATCCACCACTTTAATTTTGTCGTGCTCACTGGCATCAATGTCAACATGCACCACCTGAGCTTGCGGGCAAAATTCAGCGATACGTCCTGTAGCGCGATCGTCAAAGCGAACGCCCAGCGCAATCAGCAAATCACATTCCGCCATAAGCTCAGTGCTTGCACGCGAGCCATGCATCCCCAACATACCCAAATGACGTGAATTGCGACTCTCAATCCCCCCCAGCCCCATAAATGTACTCACAACGGGTGCATCGATATATTCGATAAATTGGCGCGCAGCATCAGACGCACCGCTTTGAATCACACCGCCGCCAACCATCACCATGGGGCGCTTAGCACGACGCAGATAAGCTGCAAATTGATGCAGGTGTGGCAAAGAAGGCTGCGGCAATGGCGGCATAGGTAAAACGCTCGGCCAGTGCGTCACTTCAATTTGCTGCAGCTGAATATCTTTAGGAATATCAATGGAAACTGGGCCTGGACGACCACTTTGCGCCAATGCAAAGGCTTCTGGTACCACAGTGAAGAGCTCGCGAATATCACGAATCAAATAGTTGTGTTTGGTAATCGGCAGCATCACACCAAAGGTATCAATCTCTTGAAAGGCATCAGTGCCAATTAACGCACTGGCCACTTGCCCTGTGATCGCAATCAGTGGCACTGAGTCCATATAGGCATCAGCCACCGCAGTCACCAAATTGGTTGCGCCAGGGCCTGAGCAAGCCATACACACATGCGGGCGGCTAGTGACGCGAGCCATTCCCTGCGCAATAAAGCCAGCGCCTTGTTCATGGCGCGTCAAAATATGACGAATGGGCGTTTTTGACAGCGCATCATAAATCGGCAGATTCGCGCCACCGGGGATCCCTGCCACGGTTTCGACGCCTTGCGCCATCAATAACTGTACTAATATTTCTGCCCCAGATAATTTCATGGTGTTCTCCTTGACCATAAAAAAACCCCCTTCGGCGTGTCACCGAAGGGGGTTTGAGATACTGCTCAGTTCAACCCACTACGGCGACGCGTAGATCACGACCACGAGCAGGGCCACGACCATCAGGACGTGTACATGCAGGCGTGAAATGGACATCGATGGGTTCAACTAAATCGTCTCGTGTAAATGAATAGGTAGATACTATCTCTCTACGCTAGCACAAAAGATAACCAAGACAAATCAACAATGACTGTGACCACCTCAGTGTAGCGCTTAGGGCAACAGTCATTTTCACTGCATCTCATGGTGAATGTAGGGCATAACTTGCTCCTTTTTATGCATCACCACAGGAAGCCACAATCAAAGATTCAAACGCGACGTTATCACCATGACGTCAATTTGTGAAAAAGGTAACAAACTGCCATGAGACAAGTGGGCGATATCAGCACATAAAATTAGCAACAACCGTCGCAAATTCCGCTCATTTTTTACGCTTATTCAATTTTATTCATCAAAAAATTGCAGTCTTGTTCAACTCAGGGCAAGGTAGCAGCGTTTCGCACAGCAGGTCGATGCGATTTGAATTGGTATTGTTCATGTTTTCTAAAAATATCCGCGTATTTCTACGCACCTTATTTTGGCTAATTGCGTTTTCAACGCTGTCCTTATTGATTGGCCGATTTTTATTTTTGACACAAATTACTGAGAGTGATCAGCTCCTTGGTCGAGGCGTCGATCTCGCCAGAACATTCTGGATGGGCACACGCTTTGACCTCAAAGTGATCAGCATTGGCTTTGCACCACTCTTTCTCGCGGCGCTGGGCTGCGCGGCATTTGATCGCGCTTTTCATTGGGTCAAAAAAATCACACCCTATTACGCAGGCGTGATCCTCTTTTTATTGGTCGGCATGGCGCTGGCGAACTTTTACTATTACGTGACCTACGGTAATCACATTGATCTCTTTGTCTTTGGGCTCTTTGATGATGACACCAGTGCTGTACTTACCAATGCTTGGGAAGACTACCCCATCATTCGCTGCGTTTTAGTCAGCATGCTATGGGGTTATCTGGGGTATCGATGCGCGAAAAAAACGCTGAATCGAGCACCGACTCAGACTCGTCCCTATCGTACCTGGCTAACCACTGTCGTAGTCGTTGTATCATTACTGGGCTATATCACACTTGCGCGCGGCTCTTGGGGAACCTTTCCCCTCAATCGCTACGCCGCCATGGTGTCTGATTACAAGCCGTTCAATATCGTGACGCCGAATGCCTTTATGGCGCTAGACTGGGCAAAAACTGACTATAAAAAACAGTTCAAATTTGCGCCAGTCGATCCAGCAACTGTCACCCAACATTTTGAGCGCGTACTAGGCCAGCCAACCCCTGAGTTTCATACAGCCAAAAATAGCTATTTGGAAACGCACAAGCCACATGTGGTGATGGCGCTCATGGAAGGGATGGGCACCAACGTCCTCATTGAAGACAAGATGCCAAACAATGACTTGCTTGGCGCACTGCGTCCGCATTTTGAGTCTGACTTTGTGTTCACCAAATTTATGGCTGGCACTTCCGCCACCATCGATAGCTTGATGGCCATGCTGGTGCACAGCAATGTGCCCACTATTAGCCACTCAAGCATGCAAAAAGTCGCGCTGCCAAGTGCTGCCGTTCTACCTTACAAACGTGCAGGCTATCACACAGTATTTATTACCGCAGGCAATGGGATGTGGCGCAATATCGCCAATTATCTACCCTATCAGGGCTTTGATCAGGTGCTTGATGAAAACACTATCTATCAAAATTTTCCTGAGGCGCGTGAGCTGAAAGATACATGGGGTGCGCCCGATGCCTATGCTTTTGCATTAGCAGAGAAGATTTTATCTGAGGCGACCCAACCGACCTTTATCTATGTACTGACGGTCACCAACCATTCACCCTATCGCGCACCGAAAAACTATCATGCAAAACCAGTGCAGGTGAGTGCGCGATTAAATGAACGTCTGGGCGCGTTGAGTGATGAGGGCACCAATCTATTGCAAGCCTATCAGTATGCAAACAACGCTCTCGGCCAGTTTATTTCGGATATCAAAGCCAGTGATTTAGGTCAGCGCACCATCATTGCGGCATCTGGCGATCACCGGGTCCGTTATCTGAATATCGAGGCGAAAGATGAATTTGCACTCTCCATGATGGTGCCATTTTATCTTTATGTGCCGCAGCAAATTTTGGCGCAGGTGCCCTTTAAATATGATGCGACGCGTATTGGCTCACACCGAGATATTTTCCCTACTCTCTATGCCATGAGCCTGTCTGATGCTGACTATATGAGTCTGGGCGGTAAAAATATGCTGACCCCAGCGCATTATGAGCAAATGGGCTATAACAATATTCGCAGCATGGATGCACGCGGTGCTTATAACAGTCAAAATGCGAAAACGCTCTACCCATGGCAACAAAGCCATGGCGCGCTACCTGACTATGTACAAGCCATCGAATCACAAATGCAAACCATACCTTATCAAGGTAATAACCCCGCTGAAGATTACCGTCTAATGCAGGATTACTATCTACGTTTGCAGCTGCAACAAGCCAACGCGCTGAAAAAATAGTCGATAATTGACTCAATCCCCTCAAAAAGATCGCCCAAATGGGCGATCTTTGCTTAAGTCTCACGATTCAGTACAGAATTCATTGAATTCAGCCATTGATTCTGTATTCTGATAAATCACTCAGTCAGCACGCAACACGGTTGGGTTGCCATGAACAGCATTACATATCTCAACGCAGGATTTGGCATTAATCCTCAACAAGCACACAAACTGAATCAGCTTGTTGCGCAATTTCAGAATATTCATCAACCGCTTTCAGCTTCTGCGTTAAGCGATGTGAAAAGTCTCAACGCCAATGAGCGCGCACTTTTGGTGACACAAATTGATGAACAAAGTGTCGGCGGCCAGCTGCTCATTGCATTGATGCAATCTCGCGGCAATGATGACATCAACCGCGCACTTGAAGGCCTACAAGGCCAATCGCTGAGTCACTGCATCGCCCCTTATTTAGGTGCCAATATAGAGATTGCCGCGTTGGCAAAACCTGCGCCAAAGGACAAAGCGGATGAAAAAACAAAAGTCGCAAGCCGCTTTAAACCTTGGCAAGCGCTGCAATGGAGTGACCAATTGGACGCCGTGCCATCACCGCTCAAACAGAGAATCAAACTGCTATTGCTGATTCTCAATAAAGTGAAATAAGCCAGGCTACCTCATCAAAAAGCCCGCTTTCGCGGGCTTTATCCATTTTAAACACCAAGTTTGAACACCTGTAACGAACCTTCAGGTGAACGCGCTACATATTAGTAAACCATCAACACGACGACGCTTTGTGTATTGCATGTTGCGCGAGCCACTGCCAGCGCTGCTCAAACTTTTCGGCAATGCACGCATAAACACTGCCCTTGGCAAAGCTGATTTGCTCATCATGCTGCTCTAAACCTGCTGGACGCTGGAGTAATAGCGCAATGGCATCCGTGACATGATCAACGACATAAATGTGGAACTCACCGCGCTCAATGGCACTTACCACATCTTTTCGTAACATCAGATGCTGCTGGTTACTGCGCGGAATTATGACGCCTTGATTCGCCATCGGCCCTTTCAGGGTACAGACATCAAAGAAGCCTTCAATTTTTTCATTGACCCCACCAATGGGCTGCGCTTCACCAAACTGATTCATTGAGCCTGTGATCGCAAAATGTTGCGCCACTGGAATACCTGACATTGCAGAAACAATGGCACATAGCTCAGCCATTGAGGCGCTATCACCATCAACGCCGCCGTAGGACTGCTCAAAAGTGAGATGCGTTTTCAGCGGCATCGTTTGATGCTGTCCAAAGAGCGCACTGAGATAGGCCGAGAGAATCATCACCCCTTTGGAGTGGATCTGACCGCCCAATCTGGCTTTGCGCTCAATATCTAAAAACTCGCCTTCACCATGGGCCACTGTGGCTGTAATACGATTAGGCATACCAAAGCTATGATCATTAGTGGCCATGACCGCCAGCGCATTGACCTGGCCAACCACCTCACCTTTGATATCAATTAAAGTGACACCGTCACGAAAGCCATCTAGCACCGAATCGCGCACACGACTGACACGATACTCTTTGGTGGCCAGTGCCTTTTCCACATGGCCGGCACCAATTTTGGTCGCGCCCGCTTCTTTTGCCTGATAGTTGGCTTCACGTAATAGATTGGCAATATCGCCAGAGTGTAGCGACAAACGATTTTGATTTTGCGCTTGGCGCGCGCTGTACTCAATCACACGAGCCATGGCTGGGCGATCGCAATGCAGCATCTCACTCTCTTGTAAAATGCGTGCAATAAAACGCGCATAACTCCGCTCGGTTTCATCATTGCGAACCATCTCCTCTTCAAAATCAGCGGTGATTCGAAACAGCTCAGTAAACTCGGCATCGTACTGCTGCAGCAATCGGTAGGTGTGATAATCACCAAAGAGGATAATCTTGACGTTGAGCGGCATAGGTTGCGGCTCAAGAGAGATCCCGCCCGACAAACTGACTTCGCGCTCAAGCGCATTCATATTGATCGCATTGGCGCGCAGCGCTCGCTTTAAGCCATCCCACACATAGGGGCGCTCAAGCACTTTGACCGCATCCATCAGCAGCACACCACCATTGGCTCGGTGCAAACTGCCGCTGCGAATCAACGAAAAGTCAGTAAACACCGTGCCTTTGTAAGTAGCATTCTCGATATAGCCAAAGAGCGCGGGATAGTTGGGGTTCTCCTCGACCACGATGGGCATCTCATCTTTATCATGGGCAACCATCACATTGATTTGGTAACGGCGCGGCAGGCTTTTATCCAGTGTGGCGTAGGACAGCTCTGTTTGTGCATCGCTGTCATCAAGGAAAATCTCTAGATTTTCATAGATATCTGCTTCTACTGCTTGCAGGTGGGCCACCAGATTGTCGTGATCTTGATATTTTTTCAGCAACTTTGTGAGCTGCGCTTGCACCACTACTTGTGCAGTTTGCTCGTTGATGCGCTGCATCTCATCACTATAATCTTGCTCCCACTGTGTCATTTCACGGATCACTGCGCGCAGTTGAAGCTCAAGCTTGCTAATGCAAGACTCTATGGCCGCTCGTTCCTTACTAGAAAGCGCCATAAAGCTCTCTTCGGTGTGCGGCTCTTCGCCATTCATCGCCACAAATTGATATTCGCCCTCATTGGTCATGCTCAGTGCAACACCCGCAATTTTTGCTTGCTGGCTCACTGTTGCGACCGCTTCGGCCTGCTGCTCCGATAGCTGGGCTTTAAGCTGCTCGGTACTGTGATAATACCGCTCATTCTCAAAGGCGATGGGCAAGGTTTTCACCAACTTGGCGATCCAATTTTCCACATCTTTTTTAAATGTCTGCGCCATCCCTGCAGGCAATTTCAATAAACTGGGCTCACGAGACACTGCAAAATTGGAGACATAACACCAATCATATCGACCATTCCCATTGGATTTTAGGCGATTGAGATAGCGCAAAATCATAGTGCGCTTGCCTAATCCATTGTCGCCTACAGCGTAAATGTTATAACCACGATCGGGCATCGACATCGCAAATGCCACTGCCTGCTTGGCTCTGTCCTGACCGATAATTTCACTGAGCGGCTCTATGTTTTTAGTCGTTTTTTCAGTCACTAAGGTTAATGGCGCTTGGCGATATACATCCTTGTCACTCAATTGATTCATTGCCATCTTGTTCCCTCAAATCTCTAGCGATGAAAATCAGTGTAACGGGATGATGTTTAAAAAGACGTGCGCCAAGCGCATTTTCACTTCAGGTTCACAATTCAAGCGCAAAAAATCTAAAGAGTGTGAGACAAAGCGGCAAAGCGCGCTTTCAATCATCGTCTTTAGCCATCGACACCGGGGAACGATAAGCTCATCACATACGCAATCTGCGAAAACTCGCCGCATAAAAAAAGAGAGCCAAGGCTCTCTTTTTACGGATATCAAATGCAGCATGCTCTAATGCTTCTCGCCAACTTGTTCTTCAATAAAAGCTGGCAGAATTTTTTCCTTAAGCATGGTTTCAAAACTTGGCGCTTGCTGAAAGTTTTGCGCGGTTTGCACCACGACTAAATCAAGCGCTTTTACCACCGCAATGTGCTGCTCTCCCCAGCCCCATGCCAAATCGATTTCATAACTTTGGCCTTGGTAGGTGAAGCTGTCTTTCCACCAATAATAACCATAGTCAAGATCCCCTAGAGCCTTGTCCACTTTGCCGCTAAGCGCTTGTTTAAGCCATGATGGCTGAATTAAGGTTTGCCCCTGCCACTGACCATCATCCCGGACTAATTGTCCCAATTTGACCATATCGATAGGACGAAGGAAGAGTCCACCAGCGGCATTAGGATAGCGATCCGATTGCAACAGCCAATAAGCATTTTTAAGGCAAAGCTCGGTCATCGGTCCATATTTCGCATAATCAGCAACATTATCTTCTTCGGTGGCCTTGGCAATAATCTCGCCGGTGATGGTGACTAAACCACCATTGTAATAAAAAGCGTCGCCAGGCGCGTGCTGAAGCGGTTTTGATAAGGTGTAGTCCATGCCATCCGCACTGGTCGATTCAATAGAGCGATCATTTTGTGGATCGTTATAACTTAGCTGCGTCTCGTTCCAAGCCAGTCCTGCACGCATACTTAATAGATGATCGAGGGTAATGTTACGCTTATCGCCAGAAAAATGTGCCTGATAGCTTGGTAAATAATTGGCGATGGGCTCATTCATATCACTAAAATGCCCCTCTTTTTGCGCCATACCAAACAGCAGTGCCGTCACGGACTTCGACACAGATTGCACCTGATGCGGCAATTGACGATGCCAACCTCTGAAATAATTTTCACTGACCAACTTGTCGCCTTTCAAAATCAGCAAGCTATTCACTTGTTGATACGGCGATTGTCTTTGCGAAATGGTTTTCACTAACGCATCAATTTTCTCAGGATGTGGCGCCACATTGGCTAGCGGTTGCGTGCTGTAATCCAAATCACATTGAGAAAGCTGCGCGATATTAATGACTTCTGGATTATCGAACAAAATCTCTAGCGGATCGCCCGCTTTATTTTCGCGCATATACGGATATCGACGACCTTCTAAAATCAGATCGACCCGATTCTCATCGACAAAGTCGATGCGAATCGTCCCGTGAGGCGCAACAATAATCGGTGAAGAATTTTTATTGATATAAATGGGGTCACGCGAAAAAGGCCACTGTGCAAAATACTCACCATTTTGCTTCTCAATAAAAAAATAGATCCCTGGTGTTTCTAGGTTGCGATAGACCCCCTCCAGTGGTGGCTGCTCGCTATCACAACCGACCAAAAAAACGCTTAGAAGGCATCCGACGATGCGGGTTTTCAACTTCATGATCAACTCCATTGATAGATGGCTTCATCCTTTGAGCCATTGATATCATCCAAATAACAAACAGGATCATCAGCCCTAAATAAAAAGCAGACGATTCATTTATTTCATGCCCATCATATAGTTACTTGATGTAAAGATTGATTAGTGTCGGTGTAAAGTTGCGTAAATCATCGTCAATAAACGGACTAAACGTCGTGCTACACAAAGAATCACCATTTAAAAAAACCATCAAAAAAGCTCATCTCCAAATTTCATCAAAGATGAGCTTTATATCAATGCCAAGCCAGAGTAAACCAAGCCGTGACGACCGGTTAATCAGACGCTCATAGAGAACGACGCTGACGTTAGAACGGAGCAGGCGCCTCAAAGGTCATGCGCTCTTGGCTGATGGGATGATTCAGAACAAGCAATTCTGCATGCAGATAGAGTCGCT
Source organism: Vibrio stylophorae (assembly GCF_921293875.1). Taxonomy (NCBI): domain Bacteria; kingdom Pseudomonadati; phylum Pseudomonadota; class Gammaproteobacteria; order Vibrionales; family Vibrionaceae; genus Vibrio; species Vibrio stylophorae. The sequence continues at coordinate 234,609 of NZ_CAKLDI010000002.1, read as the reverse complement.
CGGCTTTTACCCCGTAAAGATCGTCGCCCACCATGGGTAAATTAAGCCCCATAGGATGGGCACAATGCACACGAAGCTGGTGGGTACGGCCTGTTTTAGGATAAAGCCATAACTTAGTGCGGTTGTTCGTACGGGCAATCACCTGCCAATAGGTTTCTGCCGGTTTTCCATGCTCAAAACAAACCAGCTGCCTTGGCCTGTCATAAAGATCGCCACGAAGCGGCAAAGTAATGGTGCCTTGCTCGCCTTCCACCTCACCTTCAACCAAGGCGCAATAACGTTTTTCTGCGCTGCGCTGAATAAATTGCTGCTGCAAATGCTTGTTTGCACGCTCCGATAAGGCAATCACCATCAAACCAGACGTCGACATATCCAAACGGTGCACAATTAATGGCCCCGTGGCTTCAGGAAAACGTGCTTGCATACGGCTATAGACGGAATCTGTGATCGTTTTACCCGGCACAGAGAGAAACTCAGCGGGTTTGTTGACCACCGCCATATGCGCATCGGCATAGACAATTTCCACTTCAAAATCATCGCTGCAATGATGGGCGAGCGGGTTGTCATCAACCTCAAGCCCTTCAAGCATATGGGTCAAAATCGGCTTACATTTGCCCTGACAGGAAGGATAAAACTGACCATGGCGTCGAATTTCCGATTTTGGCGAGCGCCCCCACCAAAACTCAGCCATGGCAATGGGGCGATAACCCTGTTGATACGCATATTGCAGCAACTTCGGCGCCGCGCACTCACCAGCGCCAGCTGGAATGGTACCCAAAGCAGAATCGGCGAACAGCTCATTGAGATCGCACATCTTGCCCTTGGCATTAAGGAATCGATACTGCGCAAAAAGATGATGCTGCAAGTCATGGGAGCGTGCAGCGCGCTCTGTTTTTAGCGCTGCAAATTTTGCCTGATAGCCCTCAGTTTGCAGCTCAAGCTCGGCAATCAATGCATCCCAATGCAATTTCAAATCGCGCAGCGCAAGCTTGTCATGCACACTTTCTTGGCTAAGCTGTTTAAGCAGCTCACTGGTGCTTTCACTGGGCGTTTGCGCGGCTTGCTGGCGCAGCGTTTTACGCTGCTGGCGATTTTGCTGCATCACCTGTTTATGCGCCGCGAGCGCTTGTGCGTATTCATTTTGCGCCTGCGCAAGTGCCGCTTTTAAAGCGATAAAGGTCGCATCCTGTTGAATGGCGGCCATCTCGGCGGTCAGCGCATTAATTTGTGTTTGCTCGGGTAAAAAGAAGCTATCTTCCACCAACATATCAAACACAGGCGGCACAAAGCCTGAGTGCAAATTTTGATTGGCAAGCTTGCCCGAAAACCCTTGTAAAAAGCCCAGTTCACCATGCTGATTTTCAACCACCAGCACACCAAACATTTTGCCAATCGCACTGCTTAAATCATCTTCAGTGTTTAGGCCAAAATTGTGTTGCCAATCTTGCTGGGTCGTTAAATAGCGCTGTAACTGCGCGGCAGCAAGTTCACTTAAAGCATGCGGCTGATAATAGAAGGGATAGGTAAATCGTAAAGGCAGCGCAATGGCATCAATTGCGCTTTCAAAGCGATGAAATTGCGGATCGTTATTATCAGGCATAGCAAGCAAGCTTATTGGTCAAATCAAGGGCGGCTATTCTAACGACCTCGTCCTAAAAACTCTATGCCTGATTCAAAGCCCGCGTGAAGCGTTTTACCTCGCATCACGCGGCTTCTATATCAATAACGCTATATCGATAAAGCTATCAACCAACAATATCAACAAAGGTATCGCAACACCTGTCTTGTTCTGTTTGTCGCCATCAGCCGTTATCGCTTATAAATGCGCCAGCACCGATTGCGCCGAGCTCACTTCATATTGTTCTGGTTCCTCAACAAATAACTGACTGACCACGCCATCATCGATCACCATGGCATAGCGCTGTGAACGAATGCCACCAAATGAACCGGTGTCCATCTCAAGCCCTAACGCTTTGGTAAAATCCGCGCTGCCATCAGCCAGCAAGGTTAATGCCTCAGTGTTTTGCGATTTACCCCAGGCTTTCATCACAAAAGGATCGTTAACTGATACACAGATAATTTGCGTCACCCCTTTGGCTTTGAGGGCATCGGCATAGATGATGTAGCTTGGTAGATGATCATCCGAACAGGTTGGCGTAAAGGCACCGGGAACGGCAAAAAGCACTGTTTTATGATTGGCAAACAGCGCCTGCGTAGCATGCGCCTCAATCCCATTGTCGGTTAATTGATACAGCGATGCGGCGGGGATCGCTTGGCCTTGACTGATCATATCACTCTCCTACTTGGGCTATTGCTCCAAGTCTAGAAGCTTCCAACCTGTCACTTGGTCTAATTTGTGGGTAACAATGACTTTGTCTTATGGATAAGAATGCGCTGCGCAAAATTCGATAAGATGTTGTTTTATATAAAGATGCGATCGAATCAGAAGAAGTGATTGTATCTTTTTGTAACCACGATCTTTGTCTCGCAACCTTTGCATCCTTTTGCCATCATCCCTGCAAACAACTTAACCATATGAATAAAAAGGATTTATATGATTTTCTTTGGCACCAAGGGGAAAACGGTCGCAGGGCCTGCCGTGGATTGTGTCACCTGCCCACATTGTGGCAAGCAGCAGCATCAAAGCTTTGGTTTATTACGCTATTTTCATATTTATGCCATTCCAACTTGGATGACCGCAAGACAAGTGGGACTTGAGTGTCTTCATTGCAAATACACCCTGATTGGCCGCGATGTTCCTGATGAAATCAGTCATCAGCTCAAGCCTATGCTCTTTCCTAAACGGCGCGTCCTGCCCCTTTTTACGGGGCTTATTTTACTCTGCTGCTTAGTTGCCGGTATGGTGCATATCGGCCATCAAGAAGAACTGGATCAAGCACAATACCTAGCCGCACCCGCACTGCATGATATCTATATCGTGGATATTACATCCGGACTTGGCCAAGAAGCCGTGCAGGGAACCTATAAATATGCCGCGATGCGCATCGTCCATATCGATGATCATCAATATGAGTTTGCGCTCGGCAATATGGTTTTTGAAAAAGTACAAGGCGTTCGCCAAGATATTCGCAAAGGGAAAACCAATACGAGCAGCTACTATGACAGCGAAACGCTACTGCTGAGTCACGCTCAAATTCGTCATCTCAAGCAAATTGGGGCACTCAAAGCCATTGAAAGGCGCTAAGTTTTTCTGCTGAATATCATTGCGCTTGCGCAAAATTATTCGCCTAAAAGCCCAATCATCCATTGCGATTTTCTTCAATATGTCACTCAAAATCCCCTGCGATTTGAGTGACATATCTGTTCGCGTTACCGGCAAATATTCGCGCGAGCCGGCTGCCCTATGCACAGAGGGTCAGCTCAAACACGGCGACCAAATCATTTTTAATGAACTAAGATCAGGTGATTCAGCTCTAAATAACAAGGCAATCAATAGGAGAGTCACGATGATCATCTATCTATTTGCGCTCACCCTGTTTTTATTGATCATGCTATTGATGAGCATCGGCATTATTTTCCATCGCCAGCCAATGCAAAATCGTTGTCGCTCACTGCGTCAATTGGGCTTTTATCCGCTCAGCTGCCAATATCTCTATGGCCCTGCACTCAAAGGTCAATATTTCGATGATCGATCGAGCCATGACCAATCTAACAAAGATAAACCGAGCAATGCCTAATTGAGCAATAATCACCACCGCCATAGGCGGTGGTTTAGGGATGACAATAAACGGTGCAGCGCATTCAACGCCACACTAAATCACTTCCACCAAAGGATTCGGCGCGATAAATTTTGCATGCGCGCTAGCGTAACACACGCCATCTGCAGTCATTTTGGCGTGTAACCAATATACGCCATGGCGCGCCTTATCAACGGTGGCACAGACACAGCCTTGAAGTTCAATAGGCCACGGCTGATGGTAGCGAACCGTTAGCTCAGCCGTTAAAGCTTGAATGTGCTGGACAAAAAGGCAGTGGGTCATGGCGCCATCCAGTACACTGGCAATCATACCGCCATGCGCAAGCCCGCTATAACCTTGGTGCGCATGGGTCAGCTGAAACGCGGCACTTACACTGCGCTCATCGACTCGCTTAAATCGCAGCTGCAATGCGTCAGCGGCGCAATTCTTCTGGCCACACACATAGCAATAGCGATGTGCTAATGCCGCACATGTCTTCGCGTCATCATTGATCTTGGTGAACACCTCGCCTCCCTGATTCCCTATGCACGCTTAAGCAATTTCTAACCTGCATTTGAATGTCGTTATTCCTATCATTTATGCGATTCACTTACAGAGATTTACCTTGGTGAATCACCGCCATATGCGCTGCGCAAGCATAGCTGCGCATTTCAATATCCTTATTTGTTTTTAGCATATGCCAATAATTGCCAAATCACAATTATTGGCATATGCTAAAAATGAACCCGATAATGGACCTAAATATGGCTCGACCAAAGATAAGCCGCCGCATTTGTGGCCGTGCACCCTACAGCTGCTTTAAACCCAATGGGGTTCCAACCCATTCGCTGACTCAGGTGCAACTGCTACCTGAAGAGTTTGAAGCACTTCGACTTGCGGATTTAGAAGGATTGAGTCAATTAGACGCGGCAGCGCAGATGCAAGTATCACGACAGACATTTGGAAATATTGTCGCAAGTGCTAGATACAAAGTGGCGCAATGCTTAGTCCATGGCCAAGCATTGATGCTCAACCAAGAGATGGAGAATGAACAATGATCGTCGCAATGCCCATTCAAGGCGATATGATTGCCAATCACTTTATGCGCGCCCCTGAAATTGCAGTGCTGCAAGGACAGGTGAATGCCAAACAGCAAACCATCACACGATTGACCCACGCCCAAAATGGCGAGATGAACTGCGCGGGTAAAAAAAAGCTGATTGAAGCCCTCAAAGCCCAAGGCGTTCAGCGCCTTTATGTGCGCAATATTGGCCAGCGTGCCCTCGGCAAACTATTGGCAGCTGGCATTGAAGTGGTACAAGTGGCTCAGAAAGTGCCTTACTGGGGGCTGCTTGAAACAACCTTTGTGCCTTTTCAAGATGCTAGCGAGGGGCGCATCCCCAAAAAACATCAAGCGGGCCATTCAAGCTGTGGTGGTTGTCATCATGATAGCAAGCCTGCGCCTAGCTTATTAAGCGCGCCGCTTTCAACAAATCAAACAAAGTTAAGCCACGCAAAAACATTGCAGTTGATCAAGCCCCTAAACAAGCAATTGTTCAAGCCCTTGGGCAAGTCATCGAACAAGTAACGATTAGACCCACAGCCCGATGCATTTCACGAAAGCAGCTCGCTGCCGATATGCAAAAATGCGGTGCATTGGAGCGTGCAGTGAACCGCTCACTTTAGTCAGGACAGATAAATATTCAAGGAGAGCAAAGTGATCTATGTGATTGTGGCCATCCTATTTACGCTGATTTTGGTCTCGATGGCCATTGGCGTGATATTTAAGCGTGCCCCCATTCAAGGGAGCTGTGGCGGATTAAGCCAAATTGGCGTAAGCCGCGTGTGTAACTGCAAAACGTCCTGTAATGCGCCGCGTCTTTATCACATTCAAGAGCCTGAGTCTGACACACAAATAGTAAGGCACATAAATAGCAAGACACGCAAATAGCATTTGATATGTCACATCTTTACTCTAAATTTTTCAGCGTCGATGTATCAATCCCATGGAGCACTTCTTTTGCCGCTTTATCTGCATCAAAAGAAGCGGACGCAGGCTCAGATAGACCCGTTGCAATCCCTTCGCCCACGGCGTGCGCTTGGGATTGCAGTTGCTGGCCTTCTGCTTCACCAGCAAGCCAACCGCGCTGGTAATCTGCATCATTGTCAAAGCGTAACTGATCTTTGATGTAATCTTCATAATCATTGCCCGCCTCTTGCATGCCGCTATGGCGTCCATCATGAAAACCTTGAATATAAGATGCGCTATAACCACTTTGGCGAAGTTCACTATCCGTTGTCCCGCAGGCTGCAAGCAGCGCAATCAGCCCTAAGGCGAAAAAACATTTCATTGCTATTCCCAGATTCAGCTCAAAATCTAAGCATAGCCCTCAGCGCGCTCTAGCAAATTCAGCAATTGAGAAAAGGACTGCGCCGGTGTTTGCCCCGCAGTATCAATGCGGATCACCGACTCATGCCATGGCTCATATTCGCGCGCGCAAACCTCAGGCCAAGTGGGCAGCCGCAAATTGCTCACTGCGACCGAGCGTGTTTGTACTCGATGTCGATGCGCTTTTACATCAGAGCAGCACACTTCAATATTGATAAAGGGCACGCCTATTTCTGTAGCGACGGCTTGCCATTCGCGCCGCGTTAGTGCGATGGGATTGCAGCAATCGGCGATACAGCTTAGCCCTAACTTAAGATTGTCCGCAATTAAGCGATAACCCAGCCGATAGCCCTCGCCCTCAACATTGATATGACACACATCACGAAGCCCTTGCTCAAGGGTATCGATACGCAAATAGTAAGCACGAGTATGCTGCGCGAGTTTTTGCGCTAGCGTGGATTTACCCACACCAGGTAAACCCGAAAAAAGATACAACACAGGTACCTCACCTTGCGTGATATCAGGCCTAAATTGCACATCCATTGGCATTACATTCCCTAAATTTCACCTTTCAACACCACCGTGCGCGATTAAACATCATCAATCGATGCTCATACAGCCAAATTGACACAGTGGCTAACTCATTATTTTAACTGTTTCACTTTGAGTACTTTTTGAAACCATATCCTCTTTGGATAACGGATCGTGATCTCGTAGCGAAGCCCTTGGCCAAAATCGATACAAAAACAATGCGCATCGCGCTGACTCAATGATTCCCACAGATAACTTTGATAAGCGCCGCCCCAACGATATTGCCCTAATAATTTAAGCGATGGGCTCACCACCACCAAGGTGCAGCACTCTTCAAATAAACAATCACAACTGAATATCAGCAGATAATACTCATCAAGCTTATATTGCTGATCAATCACATAGCCAGGCACTTTAAAATCAAGCGGGCAATCATTGAAAAATAATGCAGATTCAAGCGGCCAATCTTCGTACTCACCCTGATGTTCTTCAATAGAAAAGTCTGTTATTTCAATCATCCTTGCACCCATAGGCTCATCAGGTCCATTTTGCGATGATACAAAAAAGCACCCTGTTTGGCGAAAACAGAGTGCTCAAATATGATTTCAATTAAATCAATGCGCTATCAATCACTCAGCGCATCTAAGCCAAGCTTAAAGCGCCCAGCCACCGGCATAAAAGGTTACCAAAATCGCCGTGAGGATCACCACACCAAGGCTTAGTTTCTTCCACTCACCAGCCACCACACGACCACAAACGAGACATAGGAAACCCAGCATAATACCGGTCACAATATTCGCGGTCAGCACAATAAACACAGCGCACACCAAGCCAGACAATGCGTCAATGGAGTCTTCAAAATTCAGCTTGTTGACATTGCTCAGCATCAAACAGCCAACATACATCAGTGCAGGCGCAGTCGCATAGCTTGGCACCAAATAGCTAATGGGTGAGATAAACAAAAGCAGCAAAAACAAAGCGCCAACCACCACAGCGGTTAAGCCTGTTTTACCGCCTGCTGCGGTGCCGGCTGCTGATTCAATATACACAGCAGCAGGTGCCCCGCCGACAATGCCAGATGCAATACTACTAACCGAGTCAGCGGTTAACGCCTTACCACCATCAATAATATTGCCATCTTTATCCAATAGGTTAGCTTGCCCCGCTACCGCACGAATGGTGCCTGTCGCATCAAAAATGGCGGTCATCACCAATGCCAACACACTTGGAAAAACCAGCGGGCTCAACGCGCCCATAATATCCATCGAGGCAAATAGGGAGCCCTCACCACCAAAGGTCGGCATGGCGAAGAAACCGTGGAATGTCACATTAGGATCAAAGGCCAAACCAAGGGCCGAGATCGCAATAATCACTAATAAAATACCGCCCGGAACACGGCGTTTTTCTAAGCCGAAAATAGCGGCTAAACCCAAAATCGACATCAACACTGGCAGCGATGTGAAATCACCAAATTTAACAGGTAAACCCGCAGCGGTGTTTTTCTCAACCAGTCCAACCCCGTCAGCTGCAATCAACAACAGAAAAAGACCAATACCAATACCTGTACCATGGGCAATGCCCGTCGGCAGATGAGTCAAAATCCACTGACGCAATCCTGTCACTGTGATTGCCGTAAACACGACACCCATCAAAAATACAGCGCCGAGCGCCACCGGAATTGACACGCCCTGCCCCAGTACCAAGCTATAGGCGGTAAAAGCGGTGAGCGAAATCGCGCAGCCAATCGCCATCGGCAAGTTGGCCCAAAGCCCCATCAAGAGCGAACCAAATGCTGCCACCAAACAGGTCGCAAGAAATACAGCGCCGTGATCAAAACCCGCTTCACCTAGCATGCTTGGCACCACGATCACCGAATAGACCATGGCTAAAAATGTAGTGAGACCCGCAAGCACTTCTTGGCGAACATTGCTGCCACGCTGGCTGATCAAAAAATAGCGGTCAACTTTATTGAGAAAAGAGGATTGCTGCGCGGGTTGTTTCTCTTCTTGAGCGAAGGGAGAAGCGGACTTCTGAGACATGGGCTTCCTACTGGTATAAGATAAAATGCTGAAAAAACCATGTACGACTAATCACATATGGCTTCAGGCGGCGAAAATACCGCTGAATGCGCTAGATTTCAAGCAATTTAAACCTTTGCCGCAAACGTTTTCGCTGAGCAAGAAAGTGATCGAAGTGAAATCCGCCATTTGCCAGTGAACTTAGCTAAGTATTTCTGTTCACGAATACACAGACCAAGCCCAACATGCCGCCGCTCATAGCATCTACCGATTCGGTTCACCATAAGCACAGTGACGTCGAGCTCACTACTTTATCAATACGTGGATTTACCAATACCTATTTTCGCAAGCGCGTTAACATAGAATAGAGATTGAATCCGACATGGAGATATAACCAAACGTGGCCGCGATGGACTTCAGTCAACGACAAATTTGAGGGTAAATCAACCGTGTTTTCAGCTCAACAGTCCATGCATAATCATAGATTTTGAACCGATTACTAAATTAATACGGATCAACAGTCTCAAGCCGAATACCCTCAGCTAATGATTTCGAATTATTTATAGTGCCAAATTTAGTCACTTTGACTACGCGCGCAGATACATAATGTAATAGCATCTTTTGTTCTGGATCTTGAACATTGTAACCAAGCATCAAATAATAGAGATGAGACGCATCGCTCACATCTAATTTAATTGATTTAGATTCAGACAAGGATGGCAAATGCATTGAACTAAACACCGTGTTTACATCGACATCCCCCTTTGACATTGAAGGCGCATCAAGATTCGTTAAATCGATTACGTAGCCATCACTCGATAATATTTTTTGATGCTGGCACGCCAAAAATCTGTTTTTATCCGATGGAGCAAGAAATTCAAATTTATTCAATTCCCCTGCCGCTGATATGGTAATGACGGTGATATTTGGCTCTAGCGACTTCAAATCAATGCCTCGCGACTCAATCGCAACGTAGTCTTTCCCCAAACAATAGAATCCATCGGTGTCAGCAAACACATTACCGATAAATAAAAAACCAAAAATGAAGGTAATAAATTTTAAAATTCTCATGATTATAAAGTCTTCCTTGATGTTTGACGAATACTCGCACAAAGCGTCAGTTCGGCGCTAAAGTATGATTAAAATCAGTCAACCTCAGAATCAAACACCAAAACAGCTTTGCCATCACACTTGAACTATTTATTCAATTGCATTACCACGAAAGCTTGCCAGTTTCTAAGCTGATAAAATCCCAATTTTCCAATTAATTTTCTGTTACCAGCGCAACCAATTTTCTCGCAGATGCTTCTGGCGTCATGTAAGCGTCTTTCGGTGCCATCCGATGCAAATCCACCTTGAAGCACTTGTGAGAAGCCTTAGCACTCATTCCTACCATTCTTTATAAGCCACAACACGCCATCAAAAATTTTACTAAATACAACCGAATAACCGACTGCATTTGCGATTAATGTGAGCAGAAGTAAGGGCTCATTGTAGCTAGCTAAACTGACACCAATATAAGTGATAACTTTTACTGATAGGTAACACCCAAAACCCACAAAAATGCTTCGGATAAAATTTTCCATTCTCACAACGATCTCCTTAATTGTCAGGTTATTGATCATTAACTTTATTACAACTAGCTACATTGAAGATATTCAAATTAAATTGATTGATAAATAATAGATCTTAGCTTATAACGCCAAGTTAAGGGGAGACAAACAGTAGTGCGCTACACTTGATCGAAGCGAAACAGCGCACCGTTTGGCATCCCACTTGAACTACTTGTTAAATGGGGATTACTCCGGGTTTAGTTCTTTGTATTTGTGGTACGCTTCGTCACTTTCCCAAACTACAAATTCTGCAATAAAATCAGGGTCCTCATGAGTAGAACCATCTTGAAGCTCGTAGAATCCTTTCTCAGCCTCTTCATAAAAATCTTCGTCATAAGGGAGGCTTTCATCTTCACCGTTTCTCTTTACCACCACAACAGTATTGGAGTTAAAGGTACTTACTTTTGCAAAGTATGTATCAAAAGACTCTTCGCCTGAATTGGATATTTTTCGCTTGGAAACCAGAATTATTTTTTCATGTAGATCTAACATATTTGCACCATTTAACGCAGCATTAAGGTGTGAGCAGCGCTTGGATATACTTGAGCGAAGCGAAAACGCTAAACGTTGCGAATCACTCTAAATGCTTTGTTATAAAACAATTGGTCCCTTCATCTGAAAGATGTCTGCATAAGTTTCAAATGATGTATACACATCTTGAGTCAAATTCGTTTGACCAGTGAGAATAGAACCAAAAACCGCCACTACATTTGATGCCTTCAAAACCTGTTCTATCATCGCAATTGGATATCCTTTGCTATGCCTATCAACAGCATGTAAGCCTCCATGAACGTATGAGCTTAGCGGTTTCCAAGAATACTCTTTAAACTCGAGAATAGGATCTACTGCATTTTTGGGGGCCTTCTTCTCCAACTGGCTAATCATTTCACTCAACATCGGTAAATTGTTAGCTCTTCTTTGATTTTCTTCATTTAACTCTACAGATAGTTTGCTTAATGCTATATCACTTGCAGCATACAATACCCACATTCCCCGAACTAGACTCTCGAACTGAAGCCTCAAAAGCCCAAGAGCAGACGTGAAGTTTCTTGTCGCTAGCAGAATCTTTAAACTTTCAGCGTGCTCCAATGATACGCTGCACATTATTCTGCTTACTCGAATCCTATCAGAACCATCATACAGCGGTTGCCTTAGTATATAGTCAACATAGTTCTCATATTCAGCTGGCCTTGCGAGTAATTTATCGATGGTCTACTCCTTGTTTTATAACGCTAAGTTAAGGGGTGACAAACTAGTAGTGCGCTAGACTTGAGCGAAGCGAAATAGCGCGCAGTTTGGCATCCCGCTTAAACTACTTGTTAGGTGTTTTTCAGTGCTTTTTTTAAGAACTCGATTCTTGCGGTATCAGCTTTTTTACCGAAACCAGGATAGCGCTGAAGAGCCTTGAGCCAGCTCTTTAAAAACTCAGGTGATTGCAACGCTACATTCTTGTTTTCAGAATACCACTTTTCCATTTCTGTCAGTTCGAACTTAAGTTTCCGACATTCTCGCCAGCATGAACGACATAAAACACGGCGAGCCCACATGTACTCTTTACGTACCTCATAGTCCTCTTTCTGTTCCTCTGCTTTGAAAACGTCACGCTTTCCGCAAATACAAACGTATTCGATGTCCTTGTACTCAGACCCAAGAAATTCATGTCCAATTGAACGCTTTGACTCTTCTGAGTACGAGTCTTTGTTTAAACGAACCTTCATAACTATTTAGACACCTAACGCTAAGTTAAGGGGTGACAAACTAGTAGTGCGCTACCCTTGAGCGAAGCGAAACAGCGCACTGTTTGGCATCCCGCTTAAACTACGTTAGGTTTTACAACCCCCAAAAACCACCTAACGCTGGATGTGGCTTCCCATGACCCTGCGTATATTTTTTGTTTATGTAAATTCGAAGGCCTATGAAAAAGCCAATAAAAGCTAATGCTAACAAAACTCGAGAGGTTATACCCATTGAGCTCAAGCTTTCATCTTGCCCAAAAGCCACGAGAAATAACTGGCAAAATATTGACCCCGCAACCAAACCAGTAAAACCCCGAAGAATTCTTAACACAAGAAACATTCGCATGACTCTCCCGTGAAACCTAACGCCAACTTCAGCCGTGACAAATGTGCAGCCGGTTTTGTGTGAAAATTCGAGCGTAGCGAGCTACACAAAAACTGCGCAGCGTTTGGCATCCGCTGAAAGTACTTGTTAGGTTTTATATGTTCTGTCACTAAATGTCAGTTTTATAAACCTTTTCCATACAAATGACTGCAACCAATCCACCATATTCGTTTGAGTATTCTTCAAGATGATTTGTTGCCTCTTCGTACATCCCCTGCTTTAAGAAACTTAATGCTTTCTGCTCAAAAAAGTAACGTTCGGTTACTTGCTCATAGACATCAGCCCGTGACTGTTCCCACAAAATGAAAAGCCTGATATTTAGTAACAAGGAGCCTACTAAAATAATATGGAAAATGATTCTTATAACTTTCATATCGACAATCCCTGACACTATGAAACCTAACGCTAAGTTAAGGGGTGACAAACTAGTAGTGCGCTACACTTGAGCGAAGCGAAAACAGCGCACTGTTTGGCATCCCGCTTGAACTACTTGTTAGCCATTTTCAATTGAGATGATTTGGCTTGCAAAACCATTCAAAACAGGTTTAGAAAACCATGCGGGTTGATTTAAAATAACTTGTTCTCCCGACTCTAAATTTATTATTATTCTGAACACATAAACACTAGCTTTATCGCTAAAGATCCAAGGCGTATTTATAGCGCTTGCTTTGCTGGGCTCAAGATTGAGACTCCAACGCCCGTCAATAAGCTGAGGGTTTTCAACTTCCGCAAGAACCTTTATCACTTTTGTAGGTGCTAATTCCTCAATTACAATGTTACTAATCTCTTGATCGCTCATTGAGCTAAATGCGAAATTCCATATTATCTCTGCTTCATTGTCATGAACTTTACTTTCTCCTATAGTAAAGCCTGCAACTTGCATTTTATACCCATTATTTTCAGCAGGAATTGCACCCGCATCAGTCACTGGCAAATAAATTACATCCCCGCCTGCAATATTGAAAGGCATACTAACTACATCATACCCCATATAAGTTTCATTAGGTTTGCTCGCACATCCTGCTAGTGCAAAAACAAAAATAGCTAAGCATAATTTTTTCATTTTCATTCCTTAATAAGGTTAAGGTAAAATTTACCGACAGTTGTTGCTACATAGATGGCTAACGCTAGGTTAAGGGGTGACAAACAGTTGTGCGCTAAACTTGAGCGAAGCGAAAACAGCGCACAGTTTGGCATCCCGCTTGAACTACTTGTTATGTGCGACTTACATGATTCATTCGCTGCGATTCAAATATGCCGCTTAATTAAAACCATTTTCTCAACGGTCAAAGTATCTTGAACGTAATGAACTAAACCACCAAAATCAGTATCCACTAAGATACCGCTAGATAAATATGACCAAACTTCCTTAGGGTACGGCTTAGAGTATTCGCCTGCATCAACATCGACAACTACTACACCAAAATATTTATCATCAATCTGAACAGAATCGCCTAGCTTGGATTGATTGCCATCGGTGTATTTCATAATTCCTCTGATAATCCGATCTATGGATTACACCCTATAAGCACATAACGCCAAATTAAGGTGTGAACAACGCTAACACCTTAGCTAAACCTGTGTGTCATAAACACTAAACTAGACTGAAGTGAAAGCGCCAAGCGTTGTGAATCACTCTTAAATTTCTTGTTATGTTTCGGAGTTATCTAGTTCGGTAAGATCTTCAACCCCTGCCATATTCGCCAACATCTTAGTGTATTTTCTTAGTTCAGCTTGTACTTCTTTAAGCTCTCCCCGAAACTCTTCACACTGCTTGGGATCATTAAATGCACCATTTAATGACAGTTTGTGCCACTTAGCCGTAAAGGGGCGAACAATCTGATTTAGGACAACAACAGCTATTTTGGTAAACTCAATACAATGCCTACCATTGCTTTTAATTACTTCGCGAGTTATTGGAAAAATTGCATGTACACTGGCTAAGGCTGTAGACTCATCGCCACTTTCAAGTTCCAATGGCTGAGTTGTAATACGAGTAAGCAACTCGATATAAAGCTCCCAAGCTGCAGCACGGTCTTCATCTTGAGGCTTCCATTCCATATCTAAAAATGGGGTCTTGATTTTTAAAGATGTCATATCCCATTCTTCTAGCCACTTACTCCATTTCATCATTGCCACCTTTCGCCCGAACGATTGTTAGAGAAACTAGGATATGAATTGTCTGGTATCTCCTTGTTTCTACGTTGAAACGCTTCATGAATCCAAGACTGGACAAGTGAAGCATCATTACTCCAATTATAAATCTTAGCGAAGCCACATTGGATATTATCGTACAACCTTGGTGGTATCGTATTTTTATCGTAGTGATTTGAATTGGCTCTTGGGTAAGTAGGAAGCAATATACCTATTAGACCAGAGCGAGGATTGAATTGTGTTTGGCGTATACTCGAGGATATTTCCCAATCAACATGTTTCCTTTGCCATGTCTGAGAGCCAATCAACACTACTGTAACTGTTGAGTCCCGTAAGTATTCATCTCTAATTTTTTGACGTATCCTATCTGTCGACAAATAAGGATCAATGTCCCCTATTTGAACTGACTTTGAGACCATAATATTAAATTGATTTGCAAACATTTCTTCAAAGTGATTTCTATAGCCTTGATCATTTGCATGATGATAGCTGACAAAAACTTTATGCCTATTATTCCCACTCTGGTTAGAAATGTTACCTAGATCACCAAAAACCATAACAGCTCCTTATTTGCTTATCATATCTAATATGGGGATGATTTTTACATATGCAACAGATAGAAATATAACGCCAAGTTAAGGGGTGACAAACTATAGTGTGCTAACCTTGAGCGGAGCGAAAACAGCACACTGTTTGGCATCCCGCTTGAACTACTTGTTATGTGCCAGAACACAAAACTTCTACAATTTCTGTTGTTGGCATGGCTTTAATGACTTGTAACTTCGGTCGATTAACCACAACAAACCTTTCATTTATCTTGATATTAATATCACCGGAGAACACTTCCACATCAGATATATACGATGCAGGTGAACGCTCCCAACCTTCATTATGCGAAAGTAGCCACTGCGTAAAAGTAACCTGAGTAGGTGAACCAACGGCATATGAATGTTCCATTGAGTTACAGCGAACTGTTATTTCAGCGTTCGTTAAGTCATCAATTCTTTCTTTGAGCACCCAGCTAAGAACATCATTAGGATACTAATCAATACAGGTCTCAAAAGAACATCCTCTGGCATATAACGCCAAGTTAAGGGGTGACAAACTAGCAGTGCGCTACACTTGAGCGAAGCGAAACAGCGCACAGTTTGGCATCCCGCTTGAACTACTTGTTAGAAACCGAAGCGCTCGAAGATGCCAAAGTAACAGCCCCACCCAAAGTAAACCACGACACCAATAACAGAATTTAACCGCCACTCAAATTTGCCTGAATGAGCCAATTGCACTTACCTAAATTTGAGAGAAGTTGTGCATATTGGTGATACGGAAAAACAATTTGGCGGAAGTACGGAAAATTGAAAAGCAATGCGCGCGCTGAACTTATGTTTGCAGCCCGATCGCGTGATTAGAAGCAAAGCGCGTAATAACCGTTGGTTTAATTGGCTGCAAACCGCCCACCCAAAAACACCTAAATTCACCGAAGGTTTTCTAACGCCCGCATAAGGGGCAGCAAAACGTAGCGGCGATTGGTTTAAACTTGGGCGAAGCACCAAAACTAATCGCCGCGTAGTTTTGATGTCCCAGCGAGCTTGCGAGCGACTTGATGCGTTTGTTAGCTTTACTTCCGCCGGAGTAGTAGCCCGCCGACAACCATTACGACGGCAGACACACCGCCTGCAATATACTTCCAAGTATTATTGTTCTCCTTGTTTGTTTCTTGCATGATTTTCGCAATTTCAAGACCGTAATCAGCAAGCTTTAAAGCAATGTCAGCAATTTTTGAACGTAGCTCCTCAGTCTCAGACTTATGCACAATTGTTTTAAGCAGATCTGTAATATTTTCTAGAGTTACAGAGATCCCTCTTAGAGCATCTTTTTGAGTTTCTTTTGCTGAGCTTATTACTGATTTAAGTCCATCTACATATGCCTGTTGAAGTTGAACAAAATGAGGTATTGCCTCCACAAGTAGCTTCATTTGCTCTTTGGTTATATCACCATTTGCAGCAAGTTCCTGTATTTTTTCAAAGTCTTTTGCAGTTGTCCCAGAAAGTTCCGTAATCCCTATTTTTGCTTTGATTTGTTCTAGCTCTGATGTCTTGTCCATAATTCTTTCTCAGTAGTTATAAAGTAAAGCTAACGCTTGCATAAGGGGTGCCATGCAAAGCGGCAATTTGATTAAACTCAAGCGCAGCTCAAAAACAAATTGCCGCATAGCTTTGGCATCCCAGCCTGCGAAGCTGGCGACTTAATGCACTTGTTATAAGTTTGCTTCTCGAGCATCAAGTATTTTATCCATTCGATCTGCTTGTAGTTCCCAACGGTCTAGTAGTTTGTCATACCGATCAAGCTGCTCTTGCATATGCTTTTGCTGTGCATCTACAATCTTCGTTTGTCGGTCGTACTCAGCGGTTTGTCGATCGTAGACAGCCTTTTGCTGTTCATAATCTTCATCAAGCTGTTCTGTATAAGTGTCCAACACAGCTAATTCTTTTTTGATGCGCTCCATTTCATTTTGATTACTAGAATCTCCACAACCAATGAGAACTAAACTCAATATTATGGCTACATATTTCATGATTTCCCTCTCAATACTTATAACGCTAAGTTAAGGGGTGACAAATAGCAGTGTGCTAAACTTGAGCGAAGCGAAAATCAGCACACTGTTTGGCATCCCGCTTAAACTACTTGTTATACCCATTTGCCTGCCACCTCAGCAATAAAATTCACGAGATTTTGTAATGTACTAAATCGCTCTCTATAACTTTCATTTGCACCATGCAAAGGTTTGAAAGTTAACTCGGAGAGTTTACTACCCTGAAATTTACTATTGGTATCTATGTCATCGTCTATTTCTGAGATATCCCTTAGATCTAACAGCAATTCTAGATTTAATAATAAACCTTCTGATATCTCTATGTTTGATTTCAAGACATTGGTTTCTAGTACTTCATCACCATACTTTATGTCTAGTTCGCAGACTAAATAATCTGAAAATTGAGGGGTGTAATTTTCTAGCAATCCGAAAACTTCCTCATGCAAGGTTGAGCCTTGCTTTTCATCTATTAGGCTTGCTACTTGAAAAAGGATATCGGAAAGTAATGAATCCTGATACTCTGATTTTACTTCATGCATCTCTATTGCTGCTTTTAGGCCACTTGCTAAATCTAGTAAATCGGTATCGTTAAACTTCATAAGATTCTAGTTTCCATATGGGGTATAACGCTTGCATAAGGGGTGCCATTCAAAGCGGCAATTTGATTAAACTCTAGCGCAGCCCATAAGAAAATTGCCGCGTAGCTTTGGCATCCCAGCCAGCGAAGCTGGCGACTTAATGCACTTGTTATATGGAATTTGTATCTTCCACATTGTTATCTCTATTCAGAAGTCTAAAAATAACAAAAAAATTAAACGCCGGTATAAATACGCACACAGCAATAAAAATAACACTTCGCGTAGTAAGAAACTCAAGAAATGTTAGTGAAGAATCTCCCGCTGCAAACTGCACAGTCTCATAGATAGTATAAAACTCCCAAAGGAACACACCCAGAAACACCAACACTGAAAGCATCACCTTGCTCTTGGTGCTAGCCAACGAGTTTGCCCATCCCATTGGGTTTGATGTATGTAACATTTCAAATTTCCTTATAACGCTAAGTTAAGGGGCGACAAACAGCTTAGCGCTATACTCGAGCGAAGCGAGACCAGCGCGCTGTTTGGCGTCCCACTTGTACAGCTTGTTAAATGTTATCTCGCTTGTGAGCAAATTCAGTATATTGCTCACCAAATTCAAGCTCCAACGCAATACGTAAAATTGCAGGCAATGCAAACCAGTAGCATTTCTTCATATGGTCCAAAAACACAGCGTCACCCATTTCTTCTCTATACATCTTCTGGTGATACGCATTTATTGGGCTACGATCAATGCTGATAATTTCTCTTCGATGCCTTTTCAATAACAACCTCAAGTCTCGTATAGATCGAATTGAAAATTCACGCAGTTCAGATAGTTCTTCTACGTAACCGCTTTCAGAAGGCGCATAGTCATTGGCTTTTGGAAATATTACACTCAATAGTTTATACACTTTTACTGGGGTCAATTGCGTTTCATCTAACTTTTGACGCGCTTTCACCTTATTCCTCCTGATAACATTTAACGCCTACTTCAGCCGTGACAAATGCGCAGCCGGTTTTGTGTGAAAATTCGAGCGCAGCGAGCCACATAAAAACTACGCAGCGTTTGGCATCCGCTGAAAGTACTTGTTAGAAACCGCAGCGCTCAACGATGCCAAAGTAACAGCCTCGCCCAGCGTAAACCACTGCACTAATTGCAGAACTTAACCGCCACCCAACTTTGCCTGAATGAGCCAATTGCACTTACCTAAATTTGAGAGAAGTTGTGCATATTGGCGGTACGAAAAAGCAACTTGGCGGAAGTACGGGAAGTTGGAAGGCAATGGTTGCACGAGATATGTTTGCAGCCCGATCTCGTGATTAGAAGTGAAACGCGTAATCACCGTTGATTGAATTGGCTGCAAACCGCCCACCGGAAAAAATAAATTCAGAGAAGGTTTTCTAACGCCAACTTCAGCCGTGACAAATGCGCAGCCGGTTTTTGTGTGAAACTTCGAGCGTAGCGAGCCACACAAAAACTGCGAAGCGTTTGGCATCCGCTGAAAGTACTTGTTAGAAACCGCTGCGCTCAAAAATGCCAAAGTAACAGCCCCGCCCTGCGTAAACCACCACACCCATTACAGAATTCAACCGCCACCCAACTTTGCTTGAATGAGCCAATTGCACTTACCTAAATTTGAGAGAGGTTGTGCATATTGGCGACACGGAAAACCAACTTGGCGGAAGTGCGGAAAATTGGAAGGCAATGGTTGCGGTGAACTGATGTTTGCAGCCCGATCGCGTGATTAGAAGTGAAACGCGTAATCACCGTTGATTGAATTGGCTGCAAACCGCCCGCCAAAATAAACCTAAATTCACGAATGGTTTTCTAACGCTAAGTTAAGGGGTGACAAACTGTAGTGCGCTACACTTGAGCGAAGCGAAACAGCGCACAGTTTGGCATCCCGCTTGAACTACTTGTTAGGTGTCTCTGCCTTATAACGATTTACCCAAAATAATATTGTATTAGAGCTCTTCTTAAGTTCACTGTCATCAACATCGGGCAAGAGGTCTTCTATGAATGACTGTATTTCTTTCTGGCCAAAATGCTCGCATAGATACCATGGTAACTCTCTAATATTTAAATCCCAATATCCAAGTATTGCATAAATTGCACCGTCTATAGGTAAAGGGCAAGTCGGTTTTATGGCCAACAGAATGGTTCCTGCTAGTCGTTGCCTTTCACTTACGTTTTCTTGAAGTTCTGGGTGATAAAAGAAAGAATACAAACCAAAGAAAAGTTCTCTTTCAGACACATTTGTTAAAATTGAAACGAGTAGTTTGTTTTGTTGTTCATTAGATGCACCATATCTATCTGCTGATTTTTTTATTTTCTCTATTATTGATTGACGATTCATCGAAACCTCTGTGCACCTAACGCAAACTTCAGCCGTGACAAATGCGCAGCCGGTTTTGTGTGAAAATTTGAGCGAAGCGAGCCACACAAAAACTGCGCTGCATTTGACATCCGCTGAAAGTTCTTGTTAGGTGACAATTCAAGTACCACACAACTCTCTAGATGACATTGCCTCTTCCAGCCGTTGGTTCATAAAGCCTGAGCGATATTGCTCAATATACTTAGTTCTGTGTGCGTGAATTTTATTAAGAACCAAACATGCATTCTGCTTATCTTTCCCGGGCAAATACAGCAACATATTGATTGCTTGGACTAGCCATGTCCCAACATACAGATCGAGTCGATTACGCACACGCTCATACTCGCCTTCATCTATAAATTTAAGTGCTTCGCTTGAATCGATTAGATGAACCAATATAGAAGGAATTCTATTCGATGAAATCATTTGCAGCGTCGTCGACTCACCTTCTTGCCTGCCCACCTGAACACCAGCAATAAATGATGTGAGGATTAGTAGCACGACAGTAAAATACTTTAAACCCTTAGCCATAAATACTCACCTATCCATGAAAGTAATTGTCCACTCTTGCTTAATATTGGGCACCTAACGCTAAGTTAAGGGGTGACAAACAAGTAGTGCGCTAAACTTGAGCGAGGCGAAAACAGCGCACAGTTTGACATCCCGCTTGAACTACTTGTTAGAAACCGCTGCGCTCAAAAATGCCAAAGTAACAGCCATGCCCAACGTAAACCACCGCACCAATAGCAGAACTTAACCGCCGCCCAATTTTGCCTGAATGAGCCAATTGCACTTACCTAAATTTGAGAGAAATTGTGCATATTGGCGACATGACAAAACTAACCTGGCGGAAGCACGGAAAATTGGAAGGTAATGCGTGCGCTGAACTTATGTTTGCAGCCCGATCGCGTGATTAGAAGTGAAACGCGTAATCACTGCTGATTGAATTGGCTGCAAACCGCCCACCGAAAACAGTGAATTCCACGAAGGTTTTCTAACGCCCTGTTAAGGTTGATTCTAGTTAGACATTTTAACCGATAAAACAACAACTTAGGCAACAAAATAAGATTCAAATTAATTTCATGTAGCACATATGTAGCCGAACTCACCGAAAGAAAATAGTAATATAGAAAGATAATAGAGGAGTATTTTAAACCTATTACCACTCTTCTATTAAAACCATTTGCTATTGTTTTGTTTGATGTTTCAATTCAAATTGTCTGTATTTAAAACGATTTGTAGGAACAAATTCCCTCCTCTGCATCAAATTAACAATTTTGACACTTTCATTATATTTTAAATATTTATAAGTGAAATATCGTGCAACTTTATCTTCATGTGTAGACAAAATTACCTGCTTATCCTTAAAATCATTTCTTAGAACCTCGACGAGGGACGACATATTAATTTCATCCATAGTTTGAACAGGATCATCTATCAGTACACTAGAAAACCGAGAAGAGTATACTTTGTGCAAAGCTAATGTTAGAGATATTACTATTGCCGAGATCTGTCCAGAGCTCATCGTATTTAGAATATCATGGTCACTTTCCCAGTTAGAAACCAACCGGACGTTTTTAAGCTCTTCATTACCTGTAGGATCTTTTATGAAGATCCCATGCCCTAGACCTGCTTGGTGAGATTGAAGAATCTTTCCTGAGTAGATATAGAATGGAATCTCAATTTCTGTTATTAGCTTTTTTCTGTACTGTTTAATTTTAGTCTTGACAACCCCTACAAGATCATTCACTTCAACCTCAGCTTTATCGAGTAAAGCTTTAGTACTTATTAACTTGGAGAGTTTTTCTGCCACTTCTTTCAGCGAGCTAAAGTATAGCCCTTTAATATATCGTTTTTTACTCTCCAATTGTTCTTCTTGTATCTCACCTGTTCGAGCCTGCTTAGACTGAAAATAGTCAACATATATACGGTCGAAAACACCGTTCACATTCGATTCGTAATAACCTTTCGGGGCAGTGCCAACAACCGAACGGATACGTTCAGATAAAAGGTTAGAAGCTTCCCTTATATAATTGCTACCGCCTGATACAGGGAAAGAAGACGCTAATAGGTCATCAAACTGTATACCTTCTTTCAGAAGCCATTCTCGCAGATTATTGAATCTGCTCTCCAAGTTGCGTGCTTTTGATAACGCGAGTAGCTCCTCCTGAGACGGAGAAGGGTTTTGTTCGATGTAATCAGAACATATTTGAACTAAAGGTAGAACGAACTTAGCATTAAATTCTTCTCTCGCCTTGATTAGAGCTTTGTCTTGCCCAGTCAACTCTTGTTTAAGTAAGTCACCATGTTCGGCAATAGCATCACTGAGAGCCATGTGGCTCTTATAGTCATGGCCACATAACATGCAAGCAGATTCCTCAGGCACGTTACTTAAACCACTTTGCATAGCTTTATGATGGGTAACTAGTTCAGAGTATATCGAGTTCAAGCCAACAGATTTTTTCTCCAACTTGATCAGTTCATCGAGCTGATACTTGAAAGTTTCAATATCTTTGAATGCTAACAGTTCTAGAATGTCATTAATATTTTCATTTACTGCTATCTTTTCTAAACTATTCGAGTTCAGTTCAAGTAGAAAACTCCTAATTATACCGTTCGCATTTGACTTTTGAACATACCTATCATAGTTACTAATGCTATTCACATACCCAACATACAGTTGGATAACTTCTTTTTGCGCTATAGCGTTTTCAAATCGTAGATTGCGAAAGAAGAAGTCCTTATGTGTCAGAAAATGTTTAAGATATTCGATTTCCTTAAGAGCATTGTTTAACTTTTCTTCATTTAGGTCTGGAATGTTTTCAGCATCCCAAAATGCGAAATCTTTGCTCTCCTGAAGCCAAGGTAAAATAAAAAAGTGAGCTTCCAATCCTTCAGTTTGTAT
This sequence comes from Vibrio stylophorae, assembly GCF_921293875.1. Classification (NCBI taxonomy): domain Bacteria; kingdom Pseudomonadati; phylum Pseudomonadota; class Gammaproteobacteria; order Vibrionales; family Vibrionaceae; genus Vibrio; species Vibrio stylophorae. Next base: position 211,634 of record NZ_CAKLDI010000002.1, on the reverse strand, counting down.
ACTAGTTTCCGCATCAATGTTGTAACGTGTTTTAAGTTGCTCAATTTGACCGGATTTTTTTCGCTTCCGAGCTGTTATTTTTCCTAGTATTTCGACTAATTTATTTAGTTTTTCATCGGCATCACGCGTGTTACCAAACAGTTGAGCAAGTTCTTCTGCTCGTTGTGTTTCGTTCTTTGATTTGAGGAACCTTGAAGTCTCTTCTTGTTGAACGTAGTGAAAGAGTAAAAAATCACGTTTAAAGTCGCTACTTTGAAAATATGTATCTAGTTGATTCTGATTGGAAGGGATAAAAACGCCATCAACAATTTCATATATATCCCATAGCTCTTGAAATCTAGAAATTTTCTTTGCACTATTTGGTATAGTTTGTTTTAGTTGTCTGATAAAAGTTCTGGTACTCCCTTCATTATCACTAAACTCTAGTTCAATCTTTACATTATCTCGGCCTTGATGAGCGACAACAATGTCTGAAGGGTTCTGACGCCCCTCAAGTGATATAAGACGTGTTAAGTTTCCAGTCAACCCGAGTTCAATACCATCGAATACCGAGGTCTTGCCGTAACCATTAGGACCATCGAGCAATATGAGGCGTTGATCTGCAAAGTTAATGGTATAGGGATCTTCTCCAAATATTTTGAAATTAGTGAAAGTAACTTTACTAAGTTTAATCACGACCTCGCCCCCATATACCTTCAATTTTTTCTTCTATGTTGTCTTCTTCCCATAACTCGGAATTTTCGGTTAGGTTTTTATATATAATTAACTGGCTAGGGGAAAACGATTGCTCTATATCATCAATTAAGTTAGCCAATTGTTGCTCTTGTGGTAAGTAGCTAATAAAAGGTAGCTTTAAGATTGATTTTAATAGTAAAGAATAATAGTCTTTCTGCTCTTTGTTGTTGTTTTTGAATTGTATGAAGCTCATTCCACTATTTTCATTTATGACACTATTAATTACTTCTTCATTCAAAGAACTTAACTGATTTCTATCTATGTAGCCCTGAAGATCTATTAGTTCATCCTCTGTATAAGTGATCACATTTTTTTTAAAGTTGTATTGGTCTTCTTCTATCATTAGAATGGTGGTCCTGTTCACTTGATCTTCTTTATGGCAAAGAATAAGGGTGCAGTTCTTCTCAAACTCTTGCCCTACAAAACCACTTATGATGATTTGGTCAAACCAATCCTGTGTATGATGTTCAAGAAACTGTTTTGCAGCCTCATTAGATTGCTCATGAAGTTTAACTACTAGAAAGTATTCTTGTCGATGGTTATCCACGCGAGGTTTAAACAGATTTAGTTCCGCTAACTCTTGATGTAAATTTATATCAGTCTCCTGATACCCATTACTATTGAGGATGATATTTATTATTTTATTCATGAGCTTAGTGCAACCTTTGCGTTTGATATTGGTACTAAAGATATATTACTTAACAAATCATCCCTCTTCGAACGAGAGTCCTCATCATCTCCAATTGGAGCTTCAGTATGGGTTATTGATTTAGGTGAAAATAAATGAACATGATAACCATCATAGATAATATTCTCGACTTCAAATAGAAATTCCCACATATTGCTATTCATTATTATTTTCTTTTCAACATGAGTAAGCGGTATCCCATTCATTATTGTGCTGGGGATAAACCTTTTAATTGGTAAAGAAGTCGTTTCATACGTAATTTGACACTTTTCTTTTACATTGGATATGCACTTGTAATCCAACTCATGGAGTATTTTAATTAATACAAATCGAATACCATTCCCATCAACTTTTAAAGCGTTTTCGGTATTGTTAAATTCCTGTAGATTTATATGGGGACAGAAGTGCCTATAGTAATCCCACAACTCTAATGGCTCTAAATTCAACAGGATGTTTTTGGCTTCTTTTAAGTTACATTTACCATCTACTTCTTGATAGGAGTCAGGATCGTTGATGTATTCATCAATTAAATGGGCAAACTGTTCTTTAAAAACGCATGATAAGTAATGTAGCCCAATATCTTCGTGATCTTGAATAGCAGCCTCAATTATTTCAACGAAGCTTATAGATATCTTTTCAGTCCCTTGCTTGGCTTTATGTCTATCAATTATATGTTTGTCCATCATACCCAAAAAGTAATGTAATGTTTGTTCAACACGTTGTTGAGTATTTATTAGATTCCTTGATGATAGTAATTTCGATATTTCAGATTTGATTTTTTCATTGATAGAATTGAGGTCACAAAAGCTATTACCGTCTTCGTAAACATAAGCCTCTAAACGTGAAATCGCATCGTTTTGGTTTAGAACTATGTCAGTTAACATGGAACATATATCTGTTGCCGAGTCACTAGGAAATGCTGATCTAATAATTGCTGCGGGCTTTGGTCTGCTAGGAGCCTCCGATGTAGCCTTTTCAATGATAGTGTTGCCGACTTTAGGGTTTGCGCCTCTATATTGGTCTATTATCGATTGAATATCATCTCTCAACGAGTCGATTATACAAGTAAAACTTGCCTTCGGATTAATTTGCTTCCAAGTATGGATCTTCCCCAACACATTTGGGTTTTTTGATAGTTCTAAAGTAATCTCCAGCAGAGCATCCGAATATTTGCTGTATGAGGAGGTGTTGTAGGCTTTCACTTGATGAAAAGAAACAAAAGTACCATTGTCACGTACCTCAAAGTCCTCATTGTCTTCTAACACCAAGCTCAGCTTTGATAAATCAGTTTGTACGGGTAATGCGTTGATTTGCAGTAAAGTGTAGTAAAGAGCAACCTTGCCTTGATAGTTAAACCCGCTCCAAGAAGGCGATGCATCAAAAGCCACCTAAGAACTCCTATGTCTCAATTTATAAATCTCATTTCAGGCGCACGCAGAATCTTAAAGTCAGTTCAACTTTTGATCTTATAGAACAATGATTCTAAAATTTTTTTCGAATATAACATACAACGCTAATAATTTTACTTGACCTGAAACATTTAATTTTTTACAAAAATTACAGTTATTCACAGAACTCCAAGTTAAAAGACTGCCGAACCATTGAAGCCAAACGCCATGTGAATACACGAGTTATAATACTACGTCCTGCAATGACAACACCTTTCAGAGATCTCATTAATTCACTTTCACAATAATATGAGCACTTGATCACACCTGTGTTTGTATCCACTGTAAATTCATAGTGTGGTTTGAATACTTGCGCTTTACGCTGGCTAAATACGCCGCCCATGGCTTGGGTAAATGTTTTCCAGTCGCCTTTATCTGCGGCCTCTAGAATAATTTTGGCATGCTCTGGTAAGCCTTGAACCTCTTTTAATCGGCGCAGCTCTCGCCATACCGTGACTGAGCAACCGCCGAGCTGTTGAAACTGGCGAATGCCCCAGCAAGCAGCCCATGCATCAACGCGTGCTGCGGCCGCTTTTGGGTCTTCACCATAAACACCAGTCTCTAGGTTGCCCCCGTCAATGTTCTTGGCAATGTATTTGGCGATATAGCCTGTGGCTGAGCCTTTGCTCGGGTCAATTTTCACTTCGGTAAAACGGTGTTGGTCTGCGCCTTTTTCATCACCATCTTCTCTCATGGCATAGTCACGCATGACATTGACCATGGTTTGGTACTCCTTTGGCTCAACAAATAGCAGTAGATGCCAGTGCGGGGTGCCATCGTGTTGTGGCTCTGCTACACGAAAACCATAGAATCGAACATCCAAGCGGCTCAAAGTTGCGCGCATCTGCTGCCAGATTTGATTGAGGTAGGATTGCCCGTCTAATGGGGTATAGCCGCCCCATTGTGGGTTTTCATGACCCGAGCTTGAATAGCTGCGGTGATACTTTGATGGGCAAGTAAAGGTAAGAAAGGTTGCTACATGGCCGAGCTCTTTGGCGAGGTCTTCAAAGCCTCTGGCACGTAGCATTAATTCACCACGGCGAATCACTGGATTTGAAACGCCTTTTTGTGAGAGCTCATACAAGCTAAAACTCTGGCCGAGCTCATTGGTGGCGATGGTGTTTTCTAAAAATGCCTTTTGATAAGCTTTTTGCTGTTTTCTGGCAATGAGTGTAGGTGTAGAGCAGTACAAGCCTTTGCGTTTGTTCACTTGATTGAGATGATGCATCACCGTTTCAATATTACGGCGCAGCGCTTTGCGAAGTTTAGCCACCCACCATCTGTGATGAGAATAGCGCGCTAGCTCACCCACTTGGGTATATTGGCCTTGGTATGGGGTAATCCCTTGCTTACTCACGAACTCACGCACCATAGGTAAAGCGCGGTCATCATTACGGCAACGTCTGCGGCGCTCTAACACCTCACCTGCAAGCGCTTTGGCTTTTACGCGCAGCTCTTCTTCTGACAGATTTAATTCGAGTTTGTGAAGTGGCAGTGATAATGACTCAGCGAGTTGATTGGTGGTAATGCGAAGGTAGCTATTGCGTTCAAACTTGGTGGCGTGGCTGAGGTATTGGTTAAGGAGTAAATGTTGAATGGGTGCTGGAAACGGCGAAAGCCTTTGCATTACAAAGGCTCTATCGTCGCGTTCAATCATGGATAAATCGAGCGAGTGCATATTCATACCAAAGATGCTCCCTTATCAGTAATAGAAAACACATCCCAGCGCAGGCCGTAGTAAAACTTGCTTTCAAAGGAAACCAAGCCCTCGCGTTTTAGCTTATTGATGGTTTTTCGATGCAGTTGTACGGGTATCAATTGCTTGGGCTGCACATCACCAAAATGTGAGCAGTAATCAGTGCACACCTCAAAGGTGTGCCCTGTTGCCATCCATGTCAGTAGTAACTTTTGCTCAGCGGTTAGGCTCAGAATGTTGTCGTTATACATAAGCGAACCCACCCATATTTTCACGTGCAGGAAGCTGCTTCAATTTGGTGTGGCTTTCTAGCCATGCATCCAAATCCTCTTTGAGATAACGAACAGTGCGACCAATTTTGATAAATGGTGGTGCATCAGTGCGGTGATTACGCAAACCATCCATGCGTGATTGGCGTAGAAATGAACGGCTCATGCCGATATAGGCTGAGGTTTCTTGCTCTGTATAAGCGCGTTTGATGATAGTGGATTGAGTCATTGTTTTGCTCCTCGTTGTTTGTTGAGGAACATTTCAACGGACACAAACTGCACGTGCAGATTGGCGTGCAGTTTCCCGTGCAGGTTTTTTCTTAGGCTGCGTCTTCTGCTGTTGTCTTGCTGTTGCCTTGTAGCTTATTTCTTCACAGAGGCATGGGGTAACATCGCACTGCGAACCTTACTCAGCTCATTTTGAAAGGTGCGAAACACGATGGTTTTCGTTACATCACCAAGGCCAAAATAACTCAAATCATCCTGCGTCATGTCGAAAATCATGCCGTCTTTGTCATAAAGATGGGTTTCATGCTGCACATCTTGGCGAATCAAATTCCAAACGGCTCTTGGCTTCAAATTGCCATGTTCATTGAGCACGTTAGCAATAATGGCGCGAATGGGATGGCTATCCATCATCAATGCATTTGGGGTGGAGTCTGTAACGTGCTTTTGAGTTTGGGGCAGTGGCTTTTCTGGCAAGCCGTCAAATGCACTGGCAAGCAGTTGCACTTGATTCAGTTGCGCTAAATCAACACGCAACATTTCATAGGTAATTTGTAAGCTTTCAGTGGCTAAGCAATGGGTCGATTTCGGGGTGGTGATCTGTTTTGCGTGGCTACCTGCCGCTTGATTGAACATATCAAGCAGTTGCACAAACTGCTTTTTGGTATTCATCACCGATTGGATATTGATATACGCCGAAAATGGCTGCGCTGGTTGCGGCGCAGAAAATGGCTGATAAGGGATGCGGTCTTGGTCTGGCTGACCAAAGACCACCACCACAGAGCGCCACGCTTTGACTTGGTCTAATTGCGTAACGCTTACTGTGTTCACTTTGATGGGCTGCAAATCTTTCGCAAACTGTTTAGCGTCTTGCGAACTGAGCGACACCATGCCGGAATAGGAAAAAATAGCGCCAATACCACGGGGATCATCATGACCTACCATTGCCCCCATGTTTGGCCGAGCGAATTTAAAACAGAAACTCAATTGGCCTGCTTCAACTTCGTCTAATAGCTCTCCCCTAGAAAGCGTTGTGTAACGCTCAATATCATCAATACGGATATATCGTTTTTTTAATGCTGCCATAACTACATGATTGTCATTTCAATGGGCAGGCATCCAGCCCACCTTGAGATATTCAATCACGTGACATTACGTTACGTTATGTAAGACAACTACGTAGGCGATCACAGCATCGCTATTTCGTTACGTTACATAACGGGTTTAGCCAATGAGATTCACCGCTGCGGTTTTCTGCTCAGGCGCTAAATATGCGTAACGTAACGTCATCTTCATATCCGCATGACCAAGCAATTCACGAACAATATTTAAGTCCGCGCCTGCCATCACGAGCTTACTGGCAAAGTGGTGACGCAAATCGTGGAACCTGAAATTTTCAATGCCTGCTTCCTGTAACGAAGACGCCCAAGGATATTGAAAGAACTTCACAGGGCGGCCATCGTTCATCACGAAAACCAAATCAGACTCAGGGTTTTGCGCGCGCCAATCTAACAGCATTTGAAAGACCGTATCGTTTAACGGAATAACACGCTTTTTCTTTGACTTGGCATTTTCAGAGTGAATCGTTAGGTAACGCTCTTCAAAAGAGATATCTGCCCAACGCAGCGTCAGCATTTCGTTTTTGCGCATCCCTGTCTGCATCGCCATGATAATAAGCGGCTCAAAGAAATCGATATAAGCCAAATCAGACACATCGCCTTTATGCTCTTTACGTAACCGTGCATCACGCGCTTGAATCACATCAAGCAGCGCAGACTCTTCATTTTTCGTTAGATAACGAATGCGGGTATTGTCCACTTGAACGATTTTCACGTGATTGAGGTTATGACCATCAATAAAACCCCATTCAACAGCGCGGTTAAATGCCGCTTTAAGACGATTAAAGGTGTAACTGATAGTTGCAGGCGCACGGCCTAATTTGCGCCGCTCAGTGACCCATTGCTGAATATCCCACGCGGTGATCTCTTCTAGTGGTCTTTTCAAAAGATGAATAAAGGTATTCGTAATGCATTGATAAGACTGAGCAGCCCGTTTAGGGTTCATGGATTGAAGATAGTCTTTGTAATGCTCTTCTAGAAAACGGCCTAGCGTCATATCTTTGCGCATTTGAAGCTGGCGCTCTTCATAACGGCTCGCCTGAACATCCACACCACTTGCAACAAGACCCGCCTTTTCTTTGGCTAAGTCCCGCGCTTGCGCTGCCGTTAATGCTTCAGCAGAGCCAAGCAAGAAATTGCGTTGCTTACCGTTGAGGCGATAGTAGAAGTAATACTTCACTGCGCCCTTTGGAGAAATGCGCGCATGAAACCCGCTAATTTCAGTGTCGTTTAAGCGCTCTTGCTCAATCGTTAGATTCTTGATTGAGGCGTTTGTGATCTTCTGTTTTACAGCCATGACTTAACCAATCGTGTAGCACATATGTAGCACTAAGATTGTACGCCCATGCACAATTGGATACAAAGAGAAACAGAGCGATTGCGCCTATAGCATTGAATTAAAATGGATTATTGCTCTTTCTTGTTCATTGATGTTTTTTGAGGAATACGAGCAACTCACACTGTTAAGGTGTGAGCAATGCAATACCGAAGCCACCGCATACCACCTTAAACACCAAATGCAACGCATAGTAAAAATGCCACGCGTTGCGAATCACTCTTAAACAGTTTGTTATAGCGACTTTCTCATATGATCATCATATCTTTCGTTGTATTCTTTTTGCTTACGCCGATGGTCACCCATAGCATTTACATCTCCTTGCTTTCTTTTCCGTAGCGCATCCATTCTCTGAGGATATTTATTGTTTGCCCGAAACTCTTTCGCTGCTAACTCCAATGGAACTAAGATTTTCTCTATTACTTCTTTGTTTAATTTGAACTCTCTTTTGATCGGTAATACTAATCGAAGAATTACGTACACGAGTGGTAAACAGAAAAAAGCGAAGCCAAAGTATGCATAGATTAGCTCTATTTCAATATCACCATAAAACGTCGCTATCGCTAAACCAAAAAAAGAGAGAAGGAAAAATGCTAAGCAAGTACGTCTGAAGAATAGATACCTCTTATCAAGATCATATGTATTAATCAGTTTAAACTTATCATCTTGTAACTCACTCCAAAAATCCTCGAGTTCTTTACTGTAAGATTTTACTAATCGTAAACGAAAGCTAAGCTCTTTCTTCTGTTTATTTCTGTAGTGAAAAATTAGACGATCTAAACTAACCCATTCAACTACTAGGTAAATTGCCGCAAAAAACTGCAGCAAACTTTGAAAACTACTCAATTCCAAAATAAATGTCTCTGTATAAATAATCCACTCGGCGCTATAACGCCGCGTTAAGTGGTGAACAACGCCAACCACCAAGCCTAACCCATTATACCTTAAACACTTAAGCTGACTTGGAACAAAACCGCCAAGCGTTGTGAATCCGTCTTAAACGCCTTGTTATGTGCCCGAACTCATTGTGTACTCTGGGTGTCCCGTATGCTCGTCCAGTTGCTCACTGACGACTGCAAAACCTTGAGACAAATAGAACTGATAACTAGCCTGATTTTCCTTGTATACGGAAAGACTCAATATCGCCCTTTGAGCTTTGGCATGACTTAATAATTGCTTACCGATGCCTTTATCCTGAAATTCAGGAAACACGAATATGGCTGCCAAAGTACTTTCATACAGTGCGTAAAAACCAATTATTTTCGACTCAATTTCATAAACGAAGACTTCTGAAGCAGGAATATAAATATTACGCATGTTCTCAACTTGAGATCCCCAGAAGTCAGCCGGGACGAAATCATGGTCTTTAACAGAGGCTTCGAGCCAGATTTCAAGAACCGAATCTAAGTCATTTGAATTGTACTTTCTTATCATTTTCGAACTCTAGATTGTCAAATTTATCGGGGCAACATAACGCTAAGTTAAGGGGTGACAAACTAGTAGTGCGCTAACCTTGAGCGAAGCGAAACAGCGCACAGTTTGGCATCCCGCTTGAACTACTTGTTATGTGCCAGAACACAAAATTTCTACAATTTCTGTTGTTGGCATGACTTTAATGATTTGTGTCTTCGGCCGATTAACCACAACAAATCCTTCATTTATCTTGATATTAATGTCACCAGAGAACACTTCCACATCAGATATATACGATGCAGGTGAACGTTCCCAGCCTTCATTATGCGAAAGTAGCCACTGCGTAAAAGCAACCTGGGTTGGTGAATCTACTGAATATGAATGTTCCATTGAGTTACAGCGAACTGTTATTTCAGCGTTCGTTAAGTCATCAATTCTTTCTTTTGAGCACCCAACTAAGAACATCATTAGGATACTAATCAATACTGGTCTCAAAAGAACATCCTCTGGCATATAACGCTTAGTTAAGGGGTGACAAACAGTAGTGCGCTACTCTTGAGCGAAGCAAAAACAGCGCACTGTTTGGCATCCCGCTTGAACTACTTGTTAAATTCCAACCAGCCCAACAATGAGCCCAAAATTAATAAGGCGAAGAAACCTAAATACCAAAAGCTAAAGGCCACCGGTAATATTTTTGACACTTTAGATATACTACGCCGAACCCAAATCACACTGCACCTGCCACCAATATACGCTGCCACACCGGAGAACACGTACGCATATAGATCACCAGAGGAATAATACAACGCCATCATCAACGGCACAGGTAAGAACAATACGCTGATGATTTCATGCCATGCCACTTGTTTTAGAGTTTTCATTAAGCTCACTTTGGGATTTAACGCTAAGTTAAGGGGTGACAGACTATAGTGTGCTAACCTTGAGCGAAGCGAAAACAGCACACAGTTTGGCATCCCACTTGAACTACTTGTTATGCGTAAATTGCGATTGGTAAAATCTGAAATGCTGGTCCTTCTATATCCCATTTTAACTCAGGGATATTAAAACCATTTTCAGTGCCGAGCTCAGACATTTGATTAAAGGCTTGCATAATAATAGGCGACGGCATTTTACTCATAGCCGTTTTACGAAGTAAGCTAATATTAGCTTGAGAATTAACACTTCGAATGACCTTGCCTAACACTTTGAAATTACCATCAACTAAGTCTGACATTTGCGGATCATTGAGAAAAGCAGTTTCCACGGTAACCAGTGCATTGTGGCCAGAAATAAGGCCGGAAATAGTTAAATCTGTTGTATTACCCGCCTTGAGGCTATCTGAAAATTGGAGCATCTGTTGACGCATAACCTTAAATTCATTGCTTTGAGCCCCCTTCCCTTTAGTCTTAGGCGTTTGATCAAACATTTCGGCCATTTCTAACATCTGAGCCATACTATCAACGGTTTCAACTATTGGATTTCGAGATAAAGCCCCCTCAAATTCAATGAAATCTCCAGCAACAACACGACTATGTTCAGATAACTGGACTAGATGCCCTTTTTCAACGAGTAAATTACGCAACTTGAAAAACAACGATGCTGGCGTATGAACTTTTTCTTCGCTTACTTCGTGTGAACTAGAATCAGATTTCCCTTTGTCCTGCGATCCAGACAAGTCAATCTTCAGTAGGGTCGAAAACGCTTCGCTTAAACCAAAGCCTACCGATAGTTTCCCACTTTGATATGAGGATTCACCTGATGTCGAATTTATTGCTTTAACAGTGCTAATTCCATCTTGGAGCATTGCCAATAAATCAAAAACTAGCTTTTGATTTAAATAAACTGGGACAATTAATTTTTCCACATATCCTCCTTTACGCATAACGCTAAGTTAAGGGGTGACAAACTTTAGTGTGCTAGCCTTGAGCGAAGCGAAAATCAGCACACAGTTTGGCATCCCGCTTGAACTACTTGTTAGAAACCGCAGCGCTCGAAGATGCCAAAGTAACAGCCTCGGCCTGCGTAAACCACTACACCCAAGCCAAACTGAAACCGCCACCCGATTTTGCCTGAATGAGCCAATTGCACTTACCTAAATTTGAGAGATTTTGTGCATATTGGCGACACGAAAAACTGGTCTGGCGGAAGTGCGGAAAATTAGAAGGCAATGCGCGCGATGGATTATTGTTTGCAGCCCGATCTCGTGATTAGAAGTGAAACGAGTAATCACCGTTAATTGAATTGGCTGCAAACCGCCTACCAAAAACAGTAAATTCAACGAAGGTTTTCTAACGCTTGCATAAGGGGTGCCATGCAAAGCGGCAATTTGATTAAATTCAAGCGCAGCCCATAAGCAAATTACCGCGCAGCTTTGGCATCCCAGCCTGCGAAGCTGGCGACTTAATGCACTTGTTAAATGTTCGCTTCAACATATGCACTTAAAATTATACTTCTAAGCTGTTCAGGCAAGCGATCGAGAGCTTGTGCTTGACCATTAAATTTTGACTCAAGATCATTGGATGGATCTGTACCATTTACCACATTATGAATTACTAATAATACACAAATAGCAAACTCACGCTCGTGCCCATCTTGTAGGTCATATGAGCCTAGCTCAATTACTTCATATGGATACCAAAACTGCTCATCACTAGTGATTCCATTTTGTTCAAATATAACCTTCTGCAATTCTTCATAATGCTTATCAGAGTCACAACCATAATCAAGGTGACTTATAAAGTGCATTTCTGCTTCTGTTATTGATTTAATGAACTCGATCATACTTAGAACTTTTAACGCTAAGTTAAGGGGTGACAAACTAATAGTGCGCTACCCTTGAGCGAAGCGAAACAGCGCACAGTTTGACATCCCGCTTGAACTACTTGTTAGAAACCGCAGCGCTCGAAGATGCCAAAGTAACAGCCCAATCCTACGTAAACCACCGAACAAATTGCAGAACTTAACCGCCACCCAACTTTGCCTGAATGAGCCAATTGCACTTACCTAAATTTGAGAGAAGTTGTGCATATTGGCGATGTGAAAAAGCCGATTTGGCGGAAGGCGGAAAATGGGAAGGCAATGGTTGCGCGAGATTTATGTTTGCAGCCCGATCGCGTGATCAGAAGTGAAACGCGTAATCACCACTAATTTAATTGGCTGCAAACCGCGCACAGAAAACTGTAAATTCCACGAAGGTTTTCTAACGCCTCACTAAGAGGCGAGTAATTGTTGGCTATAATGTGAAGCGAAGCGGAACCGAGCCAACTGTTACGAGTCCTGCTTTAGTGACTTGTTAGTATTACTTTAACCACCTAGAGAAACCATGCTCTTTAAAGTTACCAACCTCATCGCTTGAAGCACAATTTACAGTCCAAGTTGAAAGCAAATCAGGGTCTGAAATAGTCTCCCCAGTTTCACGTAAATTATAACCGCCGGGTTCAGCATCAAATATATTATTGAAGTCTGGCGGGATGACAAAATTTGACATGTTTTTACGCTCTATTGTAATGCCATCTGCGTCCACAAGAATGACGACACCATAGGTTTGAAATTGCTCAATGAGTTTTTCTTCATCATCAAGAACAGTTACACCAATAAGTAACGTTTTATTTAATACGGAATCAATTTCTTTCACCTAACCTCCTTGTAATACTAACGCCGCGTTAAGGGGTGAATGCCGCATAAACCAACTTTCCGCAGACCACTTTCACCACCAAAACTCACTGCATACCAAAAATGCCACGCGGCATGAATCCCACTTAAACGCCTTGTTATACGTGGATTTTGTAGGTTAAGTCGGCGACTTCGTCACCTGTAATTCCTCTGAAACCCCAACAATGGGAAGGCTGCTCTTTAATTGTGATTTCAATATCAACGGGTGAAATGCCTAATCGAGATTCAATGTTACTAAAAAGCGCTTTGATCAATGCCTTTTTCGTTTCTACTTTGCGACCTTCCATCATGTTTACTTCGATCACCGTGTAGGCATCAGTGCGACCACTAGGATAGTAGAAATCACTTTTATCAAGCGGAATAAACCTGTGAGCTCGTTTATCCTCGGGCAAGCCTAGAGCTTGAGTCATTGAATTCTGAATCACATCGGACAACTCAGCTTTAATTGGATTCAAATGATCTTTTATTCCATATATGACGACCACTATTTCTCCTTAAACGTATAACGCCAACTTCAGCCGTGACAAATGCGCAGCCGTTTTGTGTGAAAATTCGAGCGAAGCGAGCCACACAAAAGCTGCGAAGCGTTTGGCATCCGCTGAAAGTACTTGTTATAAGCCTTGGTTCTCATTACTGCCATTCTTTACAAGCCACAACGCACCATCAAAAAGTTTACTAAACACAACCATATAACCTACTGCATTAGTGATTAATGTAAGCAGAAGTAAAGGCTCATTGTAGCTAGCTAAACTTATACCAACATGTGTGATAACTTTTACTGACAAGTAGCAGCCAAAGCCCACAAAAATGCTTCGGATAAAATTTTTCATTCCCACAACGCTCTCCTTAATTGTCAGGTTATTGATTATTAACTTCATTACAACTAGATACATTGAACCTATTCAAACCGAATTAGTTGGAATGTAATAGATCTTGGCTTATAACGCTTAGTTAAGGGGTGGCAAACTAATAGTGCGCTATACTTGAGCGAAGCGAAACTGCGCACTGTTTGGCATCCCGCTTGAACTACTTGTTATGTGTAGTTGCCACTATGTTTCTTATAAAACTTTAGAAGGAAGTTATCCGTTTGTGAGTTGTCAGCAGAAAAATAATAACAACTCCAGTTATCCCAGCCTGCACAAATTTTTAAATTAAAACGGACAAAATCTGGATGGATAGCTTCATCTGTTATCGGTGGTATATAAATTCCCCAGCGGAAAAACCCATACCTGAACATCAATAGCAAGCTAATTATCCACGATTCTTTCAGAGACTCTGTTTCGATACTGACCCGCCCCTCGGCAGTTTTACTTAGCTCCACTAATCAACTCCTTCGATACACATAACGCTCTGTTAAGGTGTGAGCAACGCAATACCGAAGCTACCGCATACCACCTTAAACACTAAAAGCAACGCATAGCAAAAATGCCAAGCGTTGCGAATCACTCTTAAACAGATTGTTATGTGTCTTGAATAGGGGCTAACTGTTGTATCTCTGCAAAAACATCTTTTGAAGAGTCGTACTTCACATCATTGATTTTAGCTGCATGAAATAATTTTAATATGCTATCGAGTTGTCTTAATGACTCCAAAATTTTACTTGCACGAGATAGCTTCGACTGATCCGCTTTTGGCCATTCAATATAGTTATATTCATACCGATCACCTCTACGCGATTGGATGTTATTTAAGATACGATTTGTGATATCAACTCTAGTACTCATATCGCTCAACTCTAAATAAGGAAGCATAAGGTCAGCACTAAATTCAAATTTATCTTCTACACAAAGTTGGTAAATCAAAGAGTCATCATCCATCCAGTACTTTCCAGCGTTATTATGATTAAGCCTTATCCCACACTCTCGAAGTAACCACTCACGAAGCTTTTTTTTCATAGTAGCGCAATGTTGATAGATTGATGGTTCTCGAAGCAATAATGGGTCTAGCAAGACCGATGAGTGAATGTGACACAACACTACCTCAGTAAACACTCTAACCTCAGCTAAGAGGTTATCAAGACCTCGGTCAATATCATTATGAGTTACTTGACCGCCTCTATAACGTGGCTCTGGATTAGTATATGCACGCTCATAACTGGGCAATCTTTCATGTATTGTATTCAAAATCTCTTCTGATTTTGTTAATACTTCGACATTCATTTTTTCTTTTACAGACTGAACTGATACCACCTTTGCCTTGTTCCACATATTATAAACTGTGTTATGCATCACTCTAAGCTCTTTGTCAGAATTATTAGCTAAGAGCTGGGTGATATTATTATTAACGCTTGATATAAGAGGCGAAAAGTCAGGAATGTAAACAACATTTTCATTATTTTTCCCGTGTAACAGTTGGAAAAATTCAGTGAGAGTTCGTTCATCTATTCTTTTAACATGCTTGCCTGAAGTTGGGTCTACCAACTGTGTTCTTGCTATAAGTTCAGTCACTTTTATTATCCGTTAATTGTAATGTAATTTGTCATTTTCTTGCTTAAGCCACTTGGACACATAACGCTAAGTTAAGGGGTGACAAACTAGTAGTGCGCTACCCTTGAGCGAAGCAAAAACAGCGCACAGTTTGGCATCCCGCTTGAACTACTTGTTAGAAACCGCAGCGCTCGAAGATGCCAAAGTAACAGCCCAATCCTACGTAAACCACCGAACAAATTGCAGAATTTAACCGCCACCCAACTTTACCTGAATAAGCCAATTGCACTTACCTAAATTTGAGAGTAGTTGTGCATATTGGCGACTTGGAAAACCAGCCTGGCGGAAGTGCGAGAGATTGGAAGGCAATGGTTGCGCTGAACTGATGTTTGCAGCCCGAGCGCGTAATAGAAGTGAAACGCGTAATCACTGCTGATTGAATTGGATGCAAACCGCCCACCGAAAACTGTAAATTCAACGAAGGTTTTCTAACGTCTCGTTAAGGGGCGAGTAATTGTTGGATAAAATGTGAAGCGAAGCGGAACCGAGCCAACTATTACGAGTCCCGCTTGAACGACTTGTTAGCTGCACTCTACAAATGTAGGATTAAATTTATTAGCTACAGGACCAACAAAAAGTAAGACTAGCAATGCACCTTCTAATAAAATTGCAATATCATAAAGCATATACTCCCAAGCATTCATAACCGTTGGGCCTAATAGTGGCAATGGAATAAATGAGCAAGCGGTAAATACAACATACATTTTCTTTGCCCAAGGCTTAAATTTCCATAGTCCAACAACATTGATAATGTATAAGGCCAAAATTGTCAGCATCAACATACCCAAAAAAGTTGAAACATCTTGCTCTGCTTCCCAAGCAAGATAAGTTTGTAACTCCATAGGAAGCGAGCCTTCCAGTCCTATTCCTGCAATTGCAGACAGAATAATAGCTACAATATTTGATATAAGAATGAATCGAAAAGTAGTTTCTGGTGACATCAAAATTTCCTTTTAAAATATACTGCAAAGTACAGCTAACGCCAACTTCAGCCGTGACAAATGCGCAGCCGGTTTTGTGTAAAAATTCGAGCGTAGCGAGCCACACAAAACTGCGCAGCGTTTGGCATCCGCTGAAAGTTCTTGTTAGGCACTAGACTCTCTTGGCTGATACCCTAACGATTCCCACCGCGAATGAAAGCAATCAATATCTTCCCATTTTACGTATGTAAGATGAATATCACTGTCATTACAAAATCGAAATTCTGTATCGTTGAATTTGAGGAATAAATCGTGAAAGCCAAAATGACCAAAGCCCATTGCTTCAACATCTTGAAGCTTACCGATGACCTTGGCTAATTCAATAGATTCGAAGTCCCAATCGTCGTCAGCGTAATAGTCCATACCCCAAGCATATCCGAACATGATTTCGCACGCCGTGACACCTTGCGATAAATAATGCTCAACAACAAACTGAAGCTCCATTCTCAGCTGCTCAGGATGCATTGGATATGTGACTATTTCACTATTCATAATTCTATGTGCCTAACGCTAAGTTAAGGGGTGACAAACTTTAGTGTGCTAGCCTTGAGCGAAGCGAAAATCAGCACACAGTTTGGCATCCCGCTTGAACTACTTGTTAGAAACCGCTGCGCTCAATGATGCCAAAGTAACAGCCCCACCCTGTGTAAACCACAACACCCAAGCCAAACTGAAACCGCCACCCAACTTTGCTTAAATGAGCCAATTGCACTTACCTAAATTTGAGAGAAGTTGTGCATATTGGCGACACGGAAAAACCAACTTGGCGGAAGTGTGGAAAATTGGAAGGCAATTGTTGCGATGAACTGATGTTTGCAGCCCGATCGCGTGATTAGAAGTGAAACGCGTAATCACCGTTGATTGAATTGGCTGCAAACCGCCCGCCAAAATAAACCTAAATTCACGAATGGTTTTCTAACGCTAAGTTAAGGGGTGATAAACAGTAGTGCGCTAAACTTGAGCGAAGCGAAAACAGCGCACTGTTTGGCATCCCGCTTAAACTACTTGTTATATAACATCACAAACCATACATAAAATATGCCAGCGCCCCAAAAACTCCGATTAGCACAAATAGATATTTAATAATAACGTGATTCACTGATGAATTGTGCCTACTTAAGCTCTTCTCTATTCGCTCTATCTCTACCGCTGACAATGGTTCTTTGACTTTATGCTTATTATTTTTCATCAGCGCTTGTGCATCGCTTTCCTGACTGTCGAAAACCACCCAAACACCTACACTCATAGCTCCCGTCTGTCGCCGTCCAAGAGCATGAGACCGAGCAGAGGAAATATACGTCATTATTCCTCGTCTCTTTAAATTATATGACAGCTCTTCTGCATCACATGGGCATTCGAAATTTTTTAAGAGCTTCATTGTTCACCTGTTATATAACGCTAAGTTAAGGGGTGACAAACTTTAGTGTGCTAGCCTTGAGCGAAGCGAAAATCAGCACACAGTTTGGCATCCCGCTTAAACTACTTGTTATACCCATTTGCCTGCCACCTCAGCAATAAAATTCACGAGATTTTGTAATGTACTAAATCGCTCTCTATAACTTTCATTTGCACCATGCAAAGGTTTGAAAGTTAACTCGGAGAGTTTACTACCCTGAAATTTACTATTGGTATCTATGTCATCGTCTATTTCTGAGATATCCCTTAGATCTAACAGCAATTCTAGATTTAATAATAAACCTTCTGATATCTCTATGTTTGATTTCAAGACATTGGTTTCTAGTACTTCATCACCATACTTTATGTCTAGTTCGCAGACTAAATAATCTGAAAATTGAGGGGTGTAATTTTCTAGCAATCCGAAAACTTCCTCATGCAAGGTTGAGCCTTGCTTTTCATCTATTAGGCTTGCTACTTGAAAAAGGATATCGGAAAGTAATGAATCCTGATACTCTGATTTTACTTCATGCGTCTCTATTGCTGCTTTTAGGCCACTTGCTAAATCTAGTAAATCGGTATCGTTAAACTTCATAAGATTCTAGTTTCCATATGGGGTATAACGTTCCAAGCAGCGGTGAGTTTATTGGCGAGCTTTTTGCCCGCGTAGCGGGGGAGAAAAAAGCGCGACAATGTTACGAATCCGACTGACTTGGCTTGTTAGATTGCTCTACCCACATTTCTAAAATAACTTTATCCTCTAAACTGTCAGAGATTTTCTTGATTTCTGACGTTTCTTTAAAGAGCTGAATTACATATTTAACTATGATTGTTTTGCCTTTTTCATACAGGCTATACTGATAATCGGTTTCAGCTTCTCTAGTCCACTCATTCAGAACACCATTGTTATCGACAACTACGATAGGCCAATCACCCATACTACCCATATATAAATCTTTAATAACCCCCCGTTCTTCAATGCATTCTAATTGACCAGATTCAATATTACTCCACCACTCACTAGATCCGAAGAGACCATGAGTATTTTGCATTCCAAAATTGCTTGTATTTAACGTCGCTTCTTGTACTTGTTTTATGTACTCATCTTGATTTTTTAAATCGTAGACTTTCTCAAATCCTATCACTGTTCTAGCCTTTCAATCTAACGCTAAGTTAAGGGGTGACAAACTAGTAGTGCGCTACCCTTGAGCGAAGCGAAACAGCGCACAGTTTGACATCCCTCTTGAACTACTTGTTAGGCGGATAACCAAGTAATCAGCATTATTGTAAAAACCGACTTCGAATTTGCAAACCCGCGTCTAAATCAGAACATGCTGCAATGAGCACTTTTAGTGTATGCGGAGCCAATACTTCATCTTGCTCACATTTTACAATATATCCTGAATGCTCAAATGTTGTATTTGGTTCACATTCCCAATAGTCAGGTAATTGACTCTGGCAAACTGAGCGAAAAAGCTTCTTAACTAGTTTTTCAAAATTAACTTCCGCTTCAGCCATAAATTCAGCATTACTTTTTCCTAAAGTCAGCTCAAGCAAAGTGGCACTTTCATGAGAACCGTAGATGTAATAAGCAACTACATTTCGTTGTAGTAAATCTGATGTTATGGATACTTGTGGACTACTTAATAACTTTCCATATGTATATGTTTGCAGACTGTATAGGGTGTAGTCCATCACTAATTAATGAAGCTCTAACATCAGAAAATTTCCAGCTCATGTTCTCTCCTTAATTTGAGTTATCCATTCCGCCTAACGCCAGCTTCAGCTGCCCCAAATGCAAAGCGGGGTTTGTATTATTATTTGAGCACAGCGAGTTAACACCAAAACCGCGCAGCCGTTTGGGGTCAGACTGGAAGCACTTGTTAGGTGCTTCACGGTCCCTCAAACGCCAAATAGTGCGTATCTACCTTTTTACAGCCTTCATCTATGAAGTGCTTGATTATTGCAAAAATTACTATGAAATTTTCAGGAAACTCACCTACTTCTCGCTCACAGCACAACAAATCTATCTCTGTGCTTGTAAGAATCGTTTTTCCGTAATATCCCTCAAGCCCCACCTTTTCCACAAAACCACGAGCTACAACCTGAAATAATTCCTCAGGTATATACAAAACCTCATCTGGAATACTATCTTTCCAATTAATGCTTACTCCGCGCTTGGCGAGATAGAGCATAACTGGATAATCATCTTCATCTTTCGCATATTGCAATAGCAGTTCATGCTCAATCATTGAATTTTACTCAAATCTCTTGCTGTGGATATACTCCAGAGCACCTAACGCCAACTTCAGCTGTGACAAATGCGTAGTCTGTTTTGTGTGAAAATTCGAGCGAAGCGAGCAACACAAAAACCGCGAAGCTTTTGGCATCCGCTGAAAGTTCTTGTTAAGTGGCAATAGCCAACCTTGCCTCAAGAAACAACAATGTGTTCATTCCAAACACAACCACTAAACCCAAAAATACAATTGATAAAATTAATGCATATATAAGCCATGGTATGAGACTGCTGTTACGACTCCTGCACTTAGCATATGAGGGCAAAATCACCCAAAAACCTGAAATAGCTGCGACAATGTATAAAAAATATGTCGCATACTTCATCCAAACCAGAACACCATATAAAACTTGGGAAATTACAAGACTCAAAGTTAAGGCTAGAAGAACCATCAGCGCTTTGATAAACCTTAATTTCATTCCCATTTTCATGCGTCCTTGCCATTTAACGCTAAGTTAAGGGGTGACAAACTAGTGGTGCGCTACACTTGAGCGAAGCGAAACAGCGCACAGTTTGGCATCCCGCTTGAACTACTTGTTATAAAACAGCTAGCGACATTTGAGTTGACTCTGCTCACTAACCCCAACCAATAAGCCATCAAGCGCTAACGATGAAAGATAAGTAGTTTGCTGCGTGCATGAATACTTAGGGCTAGTATCCATTTTAAGATCAAGCTTACCATCCCCATCCATGTCTCCCGCCCACAACAACTCAAACCTCGGTTCATCAACATCGACGGTTGATAAATCGTTGTGCCAGATCGATTGCTTCATATCACCACATGAAAAATTGATCTTGAATTCTTGTGTTGATTCATTTCCCGATGAACTAAGCGTACATATTGCTTGATTAAATTCCAAAGTGATACTTGACCCAATAATTCCAAGATAGGTGTCACCGATTATGTGCGCTTCTGGTTTTTCTTTAGCGAAGATGCAGCAACTAAATAATAAAAGTAGCATTATGAATTTCCGCATAGAGAACTCCATTGCTGTGTTATAACGCTTGCATAAGGGGTGCCATGCAAAGCGGCAATTTGATTAAATTCAAGCGCAGCCCATAAGCAAATTGCCGCGCAGCTTTGGCATCCCAGCCTGCGAAGCTGGCGACTTAATGCACTTGTTAAATGTTCGCTTCAACATATGCACTTAAAATTATACTTCTAAGCTGTTCAGGCAAGCGATCGAGAGTTTGTGCTTGACCATTAAATTTTGACTCAAGATCATTGGATGGATCTGTACCATTTACCACATTATGAATTACTAATAATACACAAATAGCAAACTCACGCTCGTGCCCATCTTGTAGGTCATATGAGCCTAGCTCAATTACTTCATATGGATACCAAAACTGCTCATCACTGGTGATTCCATTTTGTTCAAATATAACCTTCTGCAATTCTTCATAATGCTTATCAGAGTCACAACCATAATCAAGGTGACTTATAAAGTGCATTTCTGCTTCTGTTATTGATTTAATGAACTCGATCATACCTAGAACTTTTAACGCTAAGTTAAGGGGTGACAAACTGTAGTGCGCTCCACTTGAGCGAAGCGAAACAGCGCACAGTTTGGCATCCCGCTTGAACTACTTGTTATATAACATCACAAACCATACAGAAAATATGCCAGCGCCCCAAAGACTCCAATTAGCACAAACACATACTTAATAATAACGTGGTTTACTGATGAATTGTGTCTGCTTAAGCCCTTTTCTATTCGCTCTATCTCTACCGCTGACAATGGCTCTTTGACCTTATGCTTATTATTTCTCATCAGCATTTGTGCATCGCTTTCTTGACTGTCGAAAACAACCCACACACCGACACTCATTGCTCCCGTATGTCGCCGTCCAAGGGCATATGATCGGACAGAGGAAATATACGTCATTATTCCTCGACTCTTTAAACGATACGAGAGTTCTTCTGCATCAGATGAGCATTCGAAATTTTTTAAAAGCTTCATTGTTCACCTGTTATATAACGCCAACTTCAGCCGTGACAAATGCGCAGCCGGTTTTGTGTAAAAGTTCGAGCGTAGCGAGCAACACAAAAACTGCGCAGCGTTTGGCATCCGCTGAAAGTACTTGTTAGAAACCACAGCGCTCAAAAATGCCAAGGTAACAGTCCAGAACTTGGTAAACCACCGCACTAATTACAGAACCTAACCGCCACCCAACTTTGCGTGAATGAGCCAATTGCACTTACCTAAATTTGAGAGAAGTTGTGCATATTGGCGATGTGAAAAAGCCGATTTGGCGGAAGGCGGAAAAATTGGAAGGCAATGGTTGCGCTAGATTATTGTTTGCAGCCCGAGCGCGTGATTAGAAGTGAAACGCGTAATCACCGTTGATTGAATTGGCTGCAAACCGCCCACCAAAAACAGTAAATTCAACGAAGGTTTTCTAACGCCATATTAAGGTGTGAGCAACGCTACCACGAAATTTAACCATCTCACCATAAACACAAAACCCAGCGATAAAATGAAAAATGCCAAGCGTTGGGAATCACTCTTAAATGTTTTGTTATATGCCTTTCCATTCACTAGACAGGACTGACATTAAGACCTTATCTATAAACTCTCCATTACGAAAACCAGACTGACGCATAACACCCTCATGTTGGTAACCAGCTTTCTCATAAGCCTTTATTGCACCTTGATTTCGTGAGCTTGCTGTTAACTGAACCCTATGTAACCCAAGAGTTTGAATTGCATAATCAGTTACGATTTTCGTCACTTCAGTGCCTATGCCTTGACCCCAACATTCCTTTTCACCGATTAAGATGAAATACTCACCACTTCTGTTGAGAGTGCTTATTCCAGATACACCCGTATACCCAATTAGTTGGTCATTGGCTTTTGAGCATATACCAAAAGATACGTTTTTAGGGCTTGCGTTGATTGTGCTCAACCACTTTTCTATATCAGATTTCGATTGAGGGTAAGCATAAGAAGACAGGCTATATAGCGTGACTTCACGATCTCGCGACCACATGTAAAATGATTCACTGTCTGCAATTTCCAGCGATCTTAAGTAATAATTATCTAATTCTAACTGCATGATGTTCCTTATCATTTCGACTGGCATATAACGCTAAGTTAAGGGGTGACAAACAGTAGTGCGCTACACTTGAGCGAAGCGAAAACAGCGCACAGTTTGGCATCCCGCTTGAACTACTTGTTAGAAACCGCTGCGCTCAAAGATGCCAAGGTAGCAGCCCCGCCCTGCGTAAACCACCACACCCAAGCCAAACTAAAACCGCCACCCAACTTTGCCTGAATGAGCCAATTGCGCTTGCCTAAATTTGAGAGAAGTTGTGCATATTGGCGACCCGACAAACGAAACTGGCGGCAAAACAAGTAACTTGCGGAAATTGCGTGCGCCGAACTAATGTTTGCAGCCCGAACACGTGATTAGAAGTGAAACGCGTAATCACCATTGATTGAATTGGCTGCAAACCGCCCACTGAAAACTGTAAATTCCACGAAGGTTTTCTAACGCTTAGTTAAGGGGTGGCAAACTAATAGTGCGCTATACTTGAGCGAAGCGAAACTGCGCACTGTTTGGCATCCCGCTTGAACTACTTGTTATGTGTAGTTGCCACTATGTTTCTTATAAAACTTTAGAAGGAAGTTATCCGTTTGTGAGTTGTCAGCAGAAAAATAATAACAACTCCAGTTATCCCAGCCTGCACAAATTTTTAAATTAAAACGGACAAAATCTGGATGGATAGCTTCATCTGTTATCGGTGGTATATAAATTCCCCAGCGGAAAAACCCATACCTGAACATCAATAGCAAGCTAATTATCCACGATTCTTTCAGAGACTCTGTTTCGATACTGACCCGCCCCTCGGCAGTTTTACTTAGCTCCACTAATCAACTCCTTCGATACACATAACGCCAACTTCAGCCGTGACAAATGCGCAGCTGGTTTTGTGTGAAAATTCGAGCGAAGCGAGCCACACAAAAACTGCGCAGCGTTTGGCATCCGCTGAAAGTACTTGTTATATAGGCGATCACATACGATACCCAACAACTCGCCCCCAATTCCCAACTGCTGCTCTATGCTTTTTCAAGTCTGCTTCAGATGGTAATTTACCTTTGAGCAGCACCAATGACCCTACATTATAAGTGAATGCATCCCTCACAACAGGCAAGCAAAGTGACTCAGTTCTAAAACTATTTAATTTGGCATCCTCTGGAAATGATTGGATTTCGGTAAATACTTCCAGTTCACTTTGTATCAAAACTGATGAATTGAATATCCAATCTTCATTGGAGCAAAAGTAATTCCACCCATCAATCTCGACGTTCTCAAACAGTCTAGCCCCTAGAATTGAAGCTGGGTATTTCAGTGCTAAAGCAACATGAAATACAGTTACTTCGCTTACATCGAAGTACATTTCCAAGTTATTTCGAACATGAGCATCCCAATCGAGAGGTGGAATATCTTTCTTGGTATATCGATGCATAATCTCGCCTGTATAACGCCAACTTCAGCCGTGACAAATGCGCAGCCGGTTTTTGTGTGAAAATTCGAGCGAAGCGAGCCACACAAAAACTGCGCAGCGTTTGGCATCCGCTGAAAGTACTTGTTAGGTTTGACTATGCGCTAATCAGCTTTGGTTTCGAAGAGGTTAGCAATTTTTGTAATACCTACCCACTGAGCTAATCCTGCAATACCCGCGACAAACACACCTAGAACCGAACCATGCGGACAGAGCCATGAAACAAGTGAACTCGGAAAACCTGTGAGCGTAAGCCAAAGGTGTGACGATACGCCGTATTCTCCATGGTCCACGAAAAACTCAGCATATATGGAGATACACAAGAAAATTGACACCCAGCAGCCATAAGTAATGAAAATGATTGATGTACAATTCGTTCTCAAGCTGAAAATCTCCAAAGAAACCTAACGCTAAGTTAAGGGGTGACAAACAAGTAGTGCGCTAACCTTGAGCGAAGCGAAACAGCGCACAGTTTGGCATCCCGCTTGAACTACTTGTTAGGGCTCTTTTGATACCCCAGTACATATGCTGAAAACAAAAATGCGGCCTCCAAAAACAAAAATATACCTACTGGAAATAGCGGTAAAGTATGACCATCAAGCGCTGCATATGGGTTAAAAAATATCATTGGCATGAATAGCGCTAGCAATATACACATGCACTTTGTGAACTCGTATGCCTTGCGCTTCGCCAAAAGTAAAGACCAGAAAATTAGCGCTATAAAAGCTCCTGAGCTTAGCCAAGTGAGCTCTGTTTTCAATGATAAATACATAATCCGAATGGCTACAAATGCAATAACAATAGCGAAAAAGTAGCCGATATACTTCTTTATCTGAGTGATATTTAACATGTTCACATTAAGAGCTCTAACGCTTACTTCAGCCGTGACAAATGCGCAGCCGGTTTTGTGTAAAAATTCGAGCGAAGCGAGCCACACAAAAACTGCGTAGCGTTTAGCATCTGCTGAAAGTACTTGTTAGGTGACAATTCAGGTACCACACAACTCCACAGATACCATTGCCTCTTCAAGACGTTGGTTCATAAAGCCAGAACGATATTTCTCAATGTGCTTAGTTCTGTGTGCGTGAATTTTATTGAGAGCCAAGCATGCATTCTGTTTATCTTTCCTAGACATATACGGCAACATATTGATTGTTTCGACTAGCCATGTTCCAACATACAGATCGAGTCGATTGCGCACACGCTCATACTCGCCTTCATCTATAAATTTAAGAGCTTCACTTGAATCGATTAGCTGAACTAACATCGAAGGAATTCTATTCGATGAAATTATTTGCAGCGTCGTCGACACACCTTCTTGCCTTCCTACCTGAACACCAGCAATAAATGATGTGAGGATGAGTAGCACGACAGTAAAATACTTTAAATTCTTAGCCATAAATACTCACCTATCCATGAGGCTAATTTTCCACTCTGCTTCAAATTTGGCACCTAACGCTGCGTTAAGTGGTGAGCAACGCATACCACCACACCTAAACCATTGTGCCGTAAACACTAAAGCTGAATCAAACCGAAAATGCCAAGCGTTGGGAATCCGTCTTAAACGCTTTGTTATATTGATGAAGTGAGGCTAAATTTGGGATTTTATACCTAACGTAATCAAGGCTGATGCGACACCGACAATAATACTGACTAACGCTGTAAAAAACCTTTCAGAACGCTTCGCTAGAAGTTCATCAAAGTACAGTTCAGTTTTGGCGGTCATTGTGAAAACACAGTTGCTTTTACCACCAGTATTATTGAAGTTATTAACCTTTTCTACACCGGTTGCCTTAGCATAAAGGATAGAAGCTAGTAACTTTTCTTCATGCAGTTTACCCTCTGAGTTTCTAAGTTCACAGGCAACATAGCCATTAGTTATCAGATTTGCTAATGGAAAATAGTCTCGATAATCACCAAACTTTTTCTTAATAAAGGGCTCTAACTCCTGAAGGGTGATTTCACGAAAATTCACAGCTAACTTGAGTAATTTATGACTACTTAATTTCAAAGTTCCCCCTAGATTTGAAGAGCAATATAACGCTAAGTTAAGGGGTGACAAACTGTTGTGCGCTAAACTTGAGCGAAGCGAAAACAGCGCACAGTTTGGCATCCCGCTTGAACTACTTGTTAGAAACCGCAGCGCTTAAAGATGCCAAAGTAGCAGCCTAACTCTACGTAAACCACCACACCCAAGCCAAACTGAAACCGCCACCCAACTTTGTTTGAATGAGCCAATCGCACTTGCCTAAATTTGAGAATAGCTTTGCATATTGGCGGTACGAAAAACCAACTTGGCGGGAGTGCGGAAAATTGGAAGGCAATGGTTGCACCGCACTTTATGTTTGCAGCCCGATCGCGTGATTAGAAGTGAAACGTGTAATCACCGCTGATTGAATTGACAGCAAACCGCCCACTGGGAAAATATAATTCAACGAAGGTTTTCTAACGCCTTACTAAGAGGCGTAAAAGGCTTGGCTAAAATTAGGAACGAAGTGACGCAAGCCAAGCTTTTTACGTCCTTCTTGAGTAACTTGTTATACGTACTTTACCCACACTAGCCATTAGCTTTTTGGTAAAGGACATTTGATTAAGATACCAGATTTCAACGATATATAATGGTAGAGTTTTTATTAAAACCACAATCATATTTGCACTTTCACTTTTAGAGCTACCTAAGATATATAAATAGAAAATGCACAAGCCTGAAAAAAGAAGCATTAAGCTATGAGTTTTTACAATTTGGTATGTAACTGCACTGTAGTTAAACCTAATGCCTTTAATTTTTTTAATTTCTTTTATTTTGATGCGCTTGATTACGTTTAAGAATGAATTTTTTATACGGGAAAAGAACCATTTTAAAAAGATACCGAATGTTGCTGTTGTAAAAACAGTTAACCAAAAACTTAATTGAGATGCGTTTTGTAAATACTCTTCCATGGTTGATTACTCCGATACTTCATGTACGTATAACGCTAAGTTAAGGGGTGACAAACAGTAGTGCGCTACACTTGAGCGAAGCGAAAACAGCGCACAGTTTGGCATCCCGCTTGAACTACTTGTTAGAAACCGCAGCGCTCAAAAATGCCAAAGTAACAGCCCCGGCCTGCGTAAACCACCACACCCAAGCCAAACTGAAACCGCCACCCAACTTTGCTTGAACAAGCCAATTGCACTTGCCTAAATTTGAGAGAAGTTGTGCATATTGGCGACATGGAAAACCAGTCTGGCGGAAGGCGGAAAAATTGGAAGGCAATGGTTGCGCTAGATTATTGTTTGCAGCCCGATCGCGTGATTAGAAGTGAAACGCGTAATCACCGTTGATTGAATTGGCTGCAAACCGCTCACCGATAACTGTATATTTCACGAAGGTTTTCTAACGCTAAGTTAAGGGGTGACAAACTGTAGTGCGCTACACTTGAGCGAAGCGAAAACAGCGCACAGTTTGGCATCCCGCTTGAACAATTTGTTAGAAACCACAGCGCTCAAAAATGCCAAAGTAACAGCCCAAACCTAAGTAAACCACCATGCCCAGGCCAAACTAAAACCGCCACCCAACTTTGCCTGAATAAGCCAATTGCACTTACCTAAATTTGAGAGAAGTTGTGCATATTGGCGATGTGAAAACCTAGATGGCGGGAGTGCAAAAAATTGAAAGGCAATGCGCGCGCTGAACTTATGTTTGCAGCCCGAACGCGTGATTAAAAGTGAAACGCGTAATCACCGCTGATTGAATTGGCTGCAAACCGCCCACTGAAAACAGTAAATTCACCGAAGGCTTTCTAACGCCAACTTCAGCCGTGACAAATGCGCAGCCGGTTTTGTGCAAAATTCGAGCGAAGCAAGCCACACAAAAACTGCGCAGCGTTTGGCATCCGCTGAAAGTACTTGTTAGCTTTCACTAAGCAAAATAAAACCAGATATGAAGCACACGTTAATGTATATCCAATCTAGCTCGCAAAAGTAACCCTTCGAAGGAAATATATTATCGTTCGAGAGAACCCTCTCATTCATACGAGGAATATAGCGATGGCTCTTAAACCCGGTCCTAAACCAATTGCAAAATCGACAGGTAAGCCAGATCAGCGTCGACGCGACAACAAAAATACTCCAGGAAACACTCCTGGCCTCAAGCCAAGCAAGTCATCAAGTAAATAAGACTGTAAAAGTAAGCTGCAAATTTGTGGCTTACTTTTTCGAATCCTTGCAAAGCTAACGCTAAGTTAAGGGGTGACAAACTGTAGTGCGCTAAACTTGAGCGAAGCGAAAAACAGCGCACTGTTTGGCATCCCGCTTGAACTACTTGTTAGAAACCGCGGCGCTCAAAAATGCCAACGTAACAGCCCCGCCCTGCGTAAACCACCACACCCAAGCCAAACTGAAACCGCCACCCAATTTTACCTGAATGAGCCAATTGCACTTGCCTAAATTTGAGAGAAGTTGTGCATATTGGCGACCCGCGAACTGTGTTGGCGGCAGAACAACAAACTCACAGAAATTGCGCGAGCCGAACCATTGTTTGCAGCCCGAACGCGTGATTAGAAGTGATACGCGTAATCACCGTTGATTGAATTGGCTGCAAACCGCCCACCGAAAACTGTAAATTACACGAAGGTTTTCTAACGCCGCGTTAAGGGGCGCCGGCACGCACTACAAAAGTGACCGCATCACGCCGTAACCACTAAACTTACCGCAAATTGAAAATGCCACGCGAGCCAAGTCCCTCTTTAACGCTTTGTTATGCTTTTTCTGATTTACTATCTCGAGCAACACAAAGAATCCCACCAATAACAGCGCTCGCTATTCAAATTTGTTGAAGCACGGCTATGCTGACCATCCCATGAAACGGATTGCCATCGAATAAGGGAGAAAAAGGTAAAACATCTACATGCATTATGGCGTCAATAAAAACATGGCTGTATGTACCTAGAAAGGAACTTAGATAAGCAGTTTTCCACTTTATTGGAAGAAAACGCTGCCACCGAATAATAAACAATCCACTTTCACTCAGATACTTACCCGTTAATGCTGATAACAGACCTAGCAAAGTAGCTCCTAGAATCGTGTGACTCCAACCATGTAACTCTCCTGAGTCAGTCAACATCACAACTAAAGGTTGAATATCCATAACTATTTGAGACCAACCAAAAACAGTTAATGAAAAACTTGCACTAGCCGCCGATTTCAAAACTAACGCTGGCCCCATATGCAAAGGTGTAAATGGCATATTTACTCTCTTAACGAATCCTTAACTCACCAAAAAGCATAACGCCTGCATAAGGGGTGCCATGCAGAGCGGCAATTTGATTAAACTAAGCGCAGCCAATAAGCAAATTGCCGCGCAGCTTTGGCATCCCAGCCTGCGAAGCTGGCGACTTAATGCACTTGTTACATGCTGAATAATTCATGCCACATTAGCAGAACCATTATTAGCAGGCCTGAATAACTAACCGCATGAGCCTGCCATATAAATTTGTCAATTGAAAAACATGGGCTAAAGCCAACTTTTCGCCAATACCAATTATAAAATGCTTTTTCACAGTAAATAGTGAGCAGAAAAGTTATAAACAACCAAACCATCGATATATAAATTAGATACTTTCCATACGGCGCTCTATCATAAAGCCATGTTCCAATTGCAGAAGAATAGTCAGCGTATGGTTCAGGTAGCGCCATTCCGAACCCTGTAATAATAGCCAGAGCCAAAGGAAAGCCAAAACCTACAATTATTGTTGAAACCAAGTTAGCCCAAAAAACATGTTTGAAAGCTGTCCCTCCACCAAGACCAGAAGCACGATTCAATAGCACTGTCTCAACAAGCAAGATCCACACTTGCCCGCAAATAAAAGCACTGCCACTAATAAATAGCAGCAATGGTCCCCCACCGTTTGCATAAGCTATTGATGGAAAGCCAGCCACTAATAGAGCTATGAATATTCTAATTTTCCATTCCATACGATATCCAGAAGCATGTAACGCTTAGTTAAGGGGTGGCAAACTGTAGTGTGCTAACCTTGAGCGGAGCGAAAACAGCACACAGTTTGGCATCCCGCTTAAACTACTTGTTAACCGTTGACTTGATAGTGCATACCTGCACCTTTTGGACTAAACCCTTCTGGAAATTCACTATTTTTGTCGTAAATTGAGCCTTCAAAGTTCGCCCCGTCAATTTCAGTTTCTCCGCCTAAATTGTCTTTTCCCAGCTTCGCGCCTCTAAAGTCACAATTCGTCAATAATGCACCGGATAGAATAGCGCCTCTCAAATCAGAATTACGAAAATCACATCCACTAAAATCTGAATCAGATAAATTAGCCCAGTAAAGAATCGCATGCCTGAAGCATCGACCACGCAAGCCTTTCTGCCCAATAAACGATAAACCTGATAAATCGGCGCCCTCATAGTCACAGCCTGGCACCGCCACATAAGAGGTTAAGATATGATTGCCGCTATCATCTTGAATTGATAATCGAGTCTTCTTAGTCATACGGTTAACGCCCAATTAAGGTGTGAAGCACGCGACCACAGAAGTTGATTTGACCACCTTAGACGCTGAACTACTCAAACCCAAAATGCCAAGCGTGCTGAATCACTCTTAAATTGTTTGTTATGTTCGTTTCATATCTTTCTTAGCCGAAACTAGAAGCTCTTTCAGAGCTTTGTCATGCTCTTGAAACTCTTGTTCATAAAACTCAAACTTAGGTTCATTGTAATAATCTAATATTTCTCGACTTCTAAGCTTTTGAAGAATATCGACAGAGTTTTGTGATATGTAAAAAGACCCAATGTCAGTAGCTTTACTTAGTGATGAGGATGCCTTTATGTATTTTTGTAGCAACTCACGCTCTCTTTCATCAGATAGACCAGTACCTTGACCATAATCCTCTTTGTGGACACGAAAATATTTAATCATGTCATAAAGAGCAACTATGATTTCTT
Source organism: Vibrio stylophorae (assembly GCF_921293875.1). Lineage (NCBI taxonomy): Bacteria > Pseudomonadati > Pseudomonadota > Gammaproteobacteria > Vibrionales > Vibrionaceae > Vibrio > Vibrio stylophorae. The sequence continues at coordinate 180,430 of NZ_CAKLDI010000002.1, read as the reverse complement.
CGTATGCTTGTTCACGCCTAGTTATTTGTGACTTATAACTCTCAAGCTTTAGATCGTACTCGTGCTTCACCGAAGCTTTGAGCCTTTCTAACAACCAATTTCTGCATAAAAAAGTAAGCAAAGCTATCAGGCTAACACTGCTGATCGAACTTATAATTGCTATTAATATATTTTCCATAACACTCCGAGAACATAACGCCCGCATAAGGGGTGCCTTGCGAAGCGGCAATTTGATTACACTTAAGCGCAGCGCATAAGCGAATTGCCGCACAGCTTTGGCATCCCAGCCAGCGAAGCTGGTGACTTAATGCGCTTGTTATTGAGCAAGCACTATTTTGAGAGCTTACAATTTGCTTCAATATACCAAATTGATAACTGTTTAGAATCTTTCTCAGAAAGCTCCTGTTCATTAGCAACAGAAGTCCAATATTCGACACAAGCATCAAAATCAGTTCGTTGCTCACACCCAGTGAATAACAAAAATATAAGCGACGCGAAACCGAAATGTCTTAGATTAGGCGAATAATATTTCATATTTCACTGCCTCACGATTTTGCTTTATAACAGTGTATTAGGCTGCAAGTCCGGTTTGTGCAGCCACTGATATAGTTAGAGTACGACAATTTCATGGTTGAATCTCCCTTGTTTCAATGGGTCATCTCTCAAATTTTAATGATTGAGAGATGAGGCTGTATAACCAAAGTGAGCAACGCGTTTCACGAGGTCTTAGATAAAATCTTGGATAATGATAATTTAAATCTTATCAAAAGGTTATGTATCAAACTCACATCAAAACGAGCAATTTTAGTCTCGTGATCAACAGCTTTGAGCTTGTAATTTTGCGATCTTAACTTATAACTGTATATACATACAGTTTATGTAATTTCGAGGCGTTGATGTCTAAGTCCCCTTTTCTCAACCAAGTTCGAACAGAGCTGCGCACCCGCCAATATAGCCTGCGCACTGAAAAAAGTTACTTACACTGGATTAAGTGCTTCATTCGCTTTCATGACCTGAGCCATCCTCAAAAAATGGGCAATCAAGAAATTGAACATTTTTTAAACCATTTAGCTGTGGATCGGCATGTTAGCGCTGCAACTCAAAATCAGGCACTTTGCGCCATTATTTTTCTCTATCGACATGTGATAGGTCGTGAAATTGTCGATTTACGCTACCAAAATACGCGCACACCCAAGCGAATTCCAACCGTACTAGGTGAAGAAGAAGTCAAAATGGTGATGGCACATTTAAAGGGAAAATATTGGCTAATTACTGCCATTTTGTATGGCGCGGGTTTAAGAATTCAGGAAGCGCTCAGTCTTCGAGTTAAAGACATTGATTTTGCTTCTCAGGCTATTTTTATCTTTAACGGTAAAGGACGAAAAGATCGCTACAGTTTGTTGCCCAAATCTTTATTTGAACCTTTAAAATCGCAAATTGAAGTGGTGAAGAAAATCCATCAGCAGGATATATCACAAGGTGCGGGAATGAGCTCTGTCCCGCCGGCTATTTACCGAAAATATAAAGATTCACTGAAAACGCAAGGCTGGCAATTTCTTTTTCCATCCACCCATCGCTGCATGCATCCCTACGATGGTTATCTTTGCCGCCATCACCTGCATGCCAGTGCCTATGCGCGGCAACTACGTCAGGCGGTCAGTGCTTCAAATATCGTAAAACGAGTCACTGCGCATACCTTTCGCCACTCCTTTGCCACGCGACTACTCGAAAATGGCACCGATATTCGCACAGTTCAGGAATTGCTGGGACATACGGATCTACGTACTACTGAGATTTATACCCATGTGGTGGGTAATCGCCGCGCCGGTACCATTAGTCCCGTTGATTTTCTTTGAGTGAGAAAAAGCTGTGCCACTGCGTTTTAGGCAACTCACGCATCTGTCCTTGCTCAAAACAATAAAGATGATCAGCAAGCTTGATACTTTGCTGCGGCTGATGCGAAACCACAATCATGGTGTAGCGCTGGCGCAGCGTCAAAAATAGATCTTCGATTTGCGCTGCCATTGTTGGATCAAGAGAAGCAGTCGGCTCGTCAAGTAACAGGACTGTTGGCGACAAAGCCAAGGTTCGCGCTAAGCACAAACGCTGCTGTTGACCACCAGAAAGTGAGCTCGCATTCACATCGAGCCGATGCGCAACATCTTGCCATAGTGCCGCTTGCTCCAAGGCATCTTGCATTGCTTGCTGGGCCGCCTCACCGGTTAACCCACGCACAACCTTGAGCGGAAGTAACACATTATCGGCAATCGACCCTGGCAATAATTGCGGATGTTGAAACACCATCCCCATTTGCTGGCGCAACCAAGGCAATTCATTGTCTTTTAATTGATGGATGGCCGTTTTGCTTTTCACCGTTTCAAGCCAAATTTCACCACTAAAACTTGAAGCGGGCGTCTGCACTTCATTGAGCCGATTGAGCGAGCGCAAAAAGCTACTTTTACCAGAGCCTGATGGCCCCACCAACACGTGAATACGATTAGCCTCAAAATTGGCATCAATCCCTTGAAGCACTTGATGTTTGCCAAATGCTAAGGATAAATCACGAACAATAACATGGGCGCTCATTGGCTTTTTTCCTCAAGGTGCAAACTGCGTTGCATCAATAATCCCGCACAGGCAAAGATAACGGCAGTCGCGCACAGTAAAATCAGCGCTGCGCCAAAGGCCATCTGCAGCTCCTGTTCACTCTGGTACTGCGCACTGTAATAAAAAATGGCAAAGGGCAAGGCTTCAAAACGCTCCAAAATTCCTGCGGGCAACCCGGCATTGGCGACGGCGCCGGTCAGCATGATCACAGCCGTATCTTCAGCGGCGCGCCCTAATGAAAGCATGATCCCAGAAATAATGCCGCGTTTGGCTTGCGGCAACTGCACATACCAAAGCACCTGCCAAGGGCGCATACCAAGCGCCGCTGCGGTCACCGCTAATGATTCCGGCAGCGCCGACAATGCCGACTGCGTGGTCATCGCCAAATAGGGGATGATAAGCAGTGCCAAACAAGTGGCGGATAACAGCAAACTCACATTGGCCTCAGGCCAAAAGGTGGCGCGTAAAAATAGGATCAAGGTAAAGCCAAAAAGCCCCATCAAAATGGATGGGATCCCAGCTAAAAGCTCAATAGCAAAACGCAGCAGTTGCTGTCGCCTGCCATGACTGCGAGCAAGCCAAATACCTGTGCCAATGCCCGGTAAAAGCGCAATAGCAAGAGTCAAACAAATCAGCGTCAGCGTACCAACGCATGCGGGCCAAATGCCTTCCCAAATAGGCACATCTCCCCAAAAAGCAGCCCATGGGGGACTATCGCCAAAAAAGAGGGAAACGCCCAATGCAGGCCAAGCTTGCACAACGATAAAACACACGCCACTTAAAATCACGGTAAATAGCAAAAATGCGCAAGCCCAGCTCCACAGACGCAAAAACAGATGATCGCCATAAGACGATGCGCGACTAGCCGCAGCTTGCTTCAACGATGAAGCTTTATGAAAAGAGGATGTTTGATACAAAGATGGTTCATCCTTCATAACGCCTCGCTTTCACATGGTTTGATGTTAATTCGGGGGGCTCAGAGAGCGCGTTTTTTTGATGCGCTAAGGGACTATGTTGATGTGGCAAAGCGTTATATTGACGTTGATTAAGCAGCTGACGTCGGTGAAACAACTGTCGTCGATTAAACAATAAGCGACGAATCAGCAATTGAATCAACACACTAAAACACAGCAGCAAAAATCCTGCGGCAAAAAGCGATTGGTGCGCCTGCGATCCCTGCGCGGTAGAAAGCACCAGACTAATATGCGCCGTTAAACTGCGCACTGAATCAAACACACTCATGGGAATTTGCGGTGCATTACCCGCAAGCATCAGCGGCAACATGGTATCGCCCAAAGCGCGGCTAAATCCAAGCAGCGCACTAGCAAGAAAAGTGTGACGACTTTGCACAAACCAAAGATGTCGAAGCGCTTGCCAGGGTGACAAACCTAATGCTGCGCTGGTTATCCAAAGCGGCTGCATCATCAGCTGCGCTTGGTTTTCTAAGGTCATCACCATCACTGGCAGAATCAACAGCGATAACATCAGCGCAGCACTAAATAGGCTAAAGCCAGAGCCTAGCGATAGCGTTTCACGCAGCAAAGGTAATAAAAGAAAGATCGCACAAATGCCATAAACAACCGTCGGGATCCCCGCCATAAAACGAATCATACGGCGAAGAAAACGCGCCAATCGCGTATGGCGATAAACCAGTAAAAAACAGACCAGACCAATGGCGATTGGATACGCAATGACCAATGCCAATAGCGCAATGCACGCCGAACCAAGGACCATGGCTAAAATGCCGATATGGCCCTGCTCCGGCGCCCAGGTAAATACCAAGACCGCTTGATAATGCTTTAAAAAGACTGGCAAAGCATAGCTAATCAAAAACAGCAAAAGGGCCAGAATGCTCAGGCCCACAATACTTGCCAGTACAGGTAAAAGGCGCATCATCGGTTTGTACGCTGCCGCTGATAACGCAACAAATTACTGCAAGGTTTTTGGCGCAGGCATTGGAATATAGCCTGCTTGCTTGGTAAAAGTTTGACCTTGTGGGCTATAGATAAACTCGATAAAGGTTTTCACCAAACCAGTGGGCTCGCCTTTGGTGTTCATATAAAGCTGGCGTACCACAGGATAAGCGCCAGATGCGCAAGCTTCATTTGTTGGCACAACGCCATCTAAAGCAGGCGCTTTTACTGAATCGTCGATATAACCCACACTGCTATAACCAATCGCACCCGCATCACGTGCCACGGCGGTTTTCATCGCACCATTAGATGGCACAACGTTCGCTTTTGGCTCAACAACGGCGCCACTCAATAGTTTTTTCACAAAGACACTGCGCGTACCGCTGGCTTCATCACGGGTAAAAAGGTGAATGGCGCGATCATCACCACCCAATTGCTGCCAATTGGTGATTTTACCTGTGTAGATGTCGATCACTTGCTGTTTGGTCAGATTTGAAATGGGGTTACTTGGGTTCAAAATCACTGCCACGCCATCAATGGCAAAGGGGAAAGAAACCAAGCCCTGCGCGGCTTCACTTGGCTTCAGCGCACGACCGGTATTGCCAATATCCACCAAGCCTTGGCCCACTTGCATCGCGCCCACACCTGAGCCGCCACCAGCAATTGTGATGCGAATATCAGGATGTGACAGCATCACAGCTTTTGCGGCTTGTTTCATCACGGGAATATGGGCAGTGCCGCCAGCAATGTTAATGCTGCCAGATTGGCCATCAAAACGGGAAAGATCCGTGGTCTCAGCGTGCGCCAAGGTAAAAATAGAAGAACAAAAAATCGCCACATAAGCAGCGAAGGTCGAAAGTAAACGCATCATTTATCCTCAAATAGGCGGATGGTAATCATGATGTGGCTGGCGCCAGCAAATCTAAGGTGCGTGATGCGTCAGTCAATAGTCATACAAATTTGAGGGGAATCTTATGCCTGAGTGCGGTTGTTGTCTATCTTTGAAGGCGATTATGCCTACATTTCAGCGTAAACTTGCTTCAGGCAACCATCATCAATCCGCTTTCAACCTCAGAAACCTAGCCTGTGCAGCACTGAAATACATACATATCAGCAAAAACAGCAAGAAAAAAGCCCATTCGATGATGGGCTGATTGATATATCATCTGATATCAAGATGTTGGACAGCATGAGGAGGTAATTGGCTTCGTGGTTGCCGAACAGTTACCGAACAATTGCCTAAGTAGCTGACAAAAAGTCGACTAAGCAGTCTTCATCACAATCACAGCACTGACCACCAAGGCCATGCCAATCCAGCCAATAGGCTTGAGTTTTTGACCAAAAACCAATGCACCACCTAGCGCAGTACCGATAATCCCAATCGCGCCCCATGAGGCATAGGCAATGGCTAAGTCAATGTGCTTAATGGCTTGCGCTAATAAGGTAAAGGCTAGCATCACCAGAACAATGGCAACAACACCCCACTGCTTGTTTTTAAAGCCTTGCGAGCGGGCTAAAGCCATGTTGGCCATAATGTCAGCAAATGCTGCTAATACAACAAAGCCAAAAGACAGCGTAAAGAATTCACTCATAACGCCTCCTAAGCCGCAGTGCGGTTCAGTAGCGCGCGAGCATTCGATGTAGATGGTGTGCGCACTGCGCGTACTGGTGTCTTGTTTTTCTGACTTGGCGTCGCTTTGTCGTGGTGTTCACCCAAGGTCACACAGACAATACCAATCACTGCGAGCATCAAGCCAAAGAGTTGCTGGCCGCTTAAATCTGCATCCAAAAATAGGATTGAGAGTAGCGTGATCATACAGATGCCTAAACCTTCCCAGAGTGCGTAAGCCACACCCACGGCAATTTTCTTAATCGATAGCGATAGAAAATAGTAGGACACTGCGATCAGCGTATACATGATGCCATACCCCCACCAGGCACCATGAACCATGTTCAGTGTGCTGGTCCCTGCAACTTCGGCAGTAATAGCAATCAACAAAAAGAGTCGTGCAAGTAACATCATTCACCTTCTTATGAGTCATTCACTCGAACGGAGAAATCAGGCTTTACACTGGTTTTTGCGCTGGCGCTCAACACGCGCAGCAGAGAAAAAACGGCAGTAAAAAGAGATTCAACGAACAAATTGTTATATCGGGAATCATTTCCTCGATAAACAAAGCTTATCTTTACGATTTCAAGAAGGGTAGGTAATTGAGATATTCATTTTTGAATATCTCTACCTTTTAGGCTTTACCGGGGCCATTGGCAAAGGCGGCCATCATCACTTCATGCAGGTGTAAATGCAGTGGATGGTTTCGATTGACTTGCAAGAAACCGCCAGAAACAACGAATTGACGAAAGGCATCATTGACGGGCGGCATATCATAGCAGCTGATCCCCGGCATCAATTTGGCGGTACTTTCACTGGCAAATAAAATGGCATCTGTCTGCAACAGCATTTGGTGAGCAACGCGCAGGTTGTAGGATTTAAGCTGTACTTTGGGCTCATAGCCCATACGTTGATATTCAGACTCAACGGTACAAAGCGGTTTATAGAGATCTGCTGATGGCAAGGTCACCAAGGGAAGCGTTGCCACGGTTTTCCATTGATGACAATTGACTAAAACTGGGTGGTTATCCCGCGCCAAAATCACCCGTTTTTCACGGTATAAAGGCCGCATATAGATATCTTGAGAAAGCTGCGTTTCCTGATCCAAAATACAGTAATCATGCTGCCCTTCAAGCATCTCATCTTGGCTATAACTGCTCCAATGTGAAAAAGAGAAACTCGCCTTAGGAAAAGCGGCATAGCAATGCGACAGCAAGTGTGCGCCCTGTTCATCCATCAAAATTGGGTCAATCACAATGGCAATCTCCCCTTGATAGCGCGTCGGGTCAAAATGCTCAAACTCGCTCAGCACTTTCTCAATGGGATGAAGCATCTCATCAAACACTTCTGCCAATCGTACAGCCATGGGGGATGGCTCAACGCCATGGGCTTTGCGAATAAATAGAGGATCATCAAAAATGGTTTTTAGCTTCATCACAGCGCGGCTCGCACTGGGCTGTGAGATCCCAAGCTGCATCGCGGCCAATTTAATACTGCGGTTATCCACCACCGCTTTTAAAAGTCGCATTAAGTTAAGATCTAAGCCATCCAGCTCATGCGCCATATTTGACTCCTTTAGATTCACCAATGCTATCTAGCATGCGCGCCCATGATTGGCTTCGTCAAGGCCGTGCTTTTTTTCACGCCATTTCCTTCAAATAAAGCCATCACAATACGCTGATAAAAATTAAGTGGCAGATTTCATCATGTTGAGATCGAAAATAGATGGCTTAAAGGCTCAGGGCGCTGATTGCCCCTCAGTTATTTTTGTGACGCGACCTTGCTCAACATGATAAATACGCACAGGTGCGATCTCCTGCGTCATCATCTCAATGGTCAATGTTGGCATCACCGACAGCGTGCCGCTGTACCAATGGGCCTTTACTGGATATTTCTGTTCATCAAATAGCAGCTGAGCAGGCACCAAAGGCGCATTCCGAGCACAACCATCTTTGATCAAGCTCACTAAATAAAGCTGATTGTCTCGAATCTCCCAGCGCCCAACATAACCACGCCAATTGGCTGAGCACAAATAACCAGGTATCTCTGCCAATTTTTTTCGCAGCTGCACTTCTGTATAAAGCGGATGAATGGGCAGCTCAAAAATCGCCTCCATTTTGCCCTCAACCAATAGTCCTTCCGGTATTTGCATTGTCGATTGCGCGCTGAAAGCGCTGCTCCATAATCCCAAACCAAAGACCACTTGCATCCATTTCAACGGCATTGTTCTACCTTCATCAGAATCATTACGACGCTCAAGGTTAACCATGAGGGCAGCCAATACCAAGCCTAATGCATTGAAATTAAGTAACTTATCACGCTAACACCACCGAATTAGACCTACCTATTTGCCATCAATAGGCGGCATGGCAGGCGTATAAACTCAGCATCAATCATAAATGGGAATTTCAGATTCATGACAGTGACCATGACAATTGAGAAAATACACAGCTATTGAAAGATATTCATTTTTGCATTTCCCATTTGCATTTCCCCATTGAATGTATAAGAGTCCTATCCCGTTTCAATGCTTTAAAGCGGATATATTGATTCAAATAAATGCCCGCCACTGCGATTTTTAATGGATTGATGCACACAACCCTACCGACAACCATGCGCACAGCGTGAACATTTAAATCCATTTAAAACACAAGGTTAATACGCACAATAAAATGCACTCCGTCCCCATTATTTTTATTTCGCACAATCTTCGAGCATAAATGCATTTCCTTCGGTACTGTGCCCTCTTTTTTTTACAGCCTGCAATTGAGAGAAGTGTGAGCGGAGTCTAATATTTGTGTCATCGGTCAAATTCCATCGGGTAAGCTTCATGAGTGGCACAGATACCAGCTCAAATCGTTTTCGTAATCTTTCTATCCTTGCCGTCATTGCAGTTGTTATCACCATTGCAGGCTATTTCTACGTAAAACATCAAGAAAACTATCCGAGTACGGATGATGCCTACGTTCATGCCAACATTATCTATATCGCACCGCAAATTAGCGGCAAAGTGATCAGCACCAATGTTGCCGATTACCAAGAAGTAAGCCAAGGCGATTTGATCTACCAAATTGATCCAGCCCCTTATCAAGCCAAACTCGAACAAGCACAAGCCGCTTACGAAATTGCCCTGCAAAATAACGCGGCGGCCGATGATGCGATTCTTGCCGCGAGCGCTAATGTGAAAAGCGCCATGGCGCAGCTCACCGATGCTCAAGCCACGTATCGACGCATTGCCCAATTGGTGAAAAAGCAATTATTACCCGCACAAGAGATGGACGATGCCAAAGCCAAATTGTCTAGCGCTGAAGAAAACGTAATCGCTGCGCGCGCGACCATGTCTCAATTGGTGAAATCACAAGGCGCCAAAGGCAATGAAGCGCCAGAGGTCAAACAAGCGGCAGCAGCGCTCAGCGAAGCCAGTTTATCCCTCTCCTACACCAATATTTTTGCGCCGGCCGACGGTCACTTAGGCAAGCTATCTGCGCACAATGGCAGTGTGGTTTCCCCTGGTTTGGCCTTGATTCCATTGGTTGAAGCCAACACCTTTTGGCTCCAAGCCAACTTTAAAGAAACCCAACTTGAGCACATTCGTGTCGGCATGCCTGTGACCATTGCACTGGATCTGTATCCTGATGTGGCCTACCACGGCGTGGTCGAAGCCATTTCGCCTGCAAGCGGCTCATCCTTCTCGTTATTGCCACCTGAAAATGCAACGGGCAACTGGGTCAAAGTGCCGCAGCGTTTCCCTGTTTTGGTTCGCCTTACCAATGAAGCGGAACACCCAGATACCCCACTCCGTGTCGGTGCCAGCGCTACAGTCACGGTCAATACGGTTGATGGTTCAGCGGTAAGTCACACCACACAAACACAAGAGCCATAATATGGCCGAACTCAGCCAACCGCAGCATGCCCCGCAAGGGGCATCGAGTGAAGATGCCAGTGGCCAGTTAAGCGATCGCGCACGATTGCTGGTCACCATTGCGGTGATGCTCTCTGCGATTATGGTCTTGTTGGACATGACCATCGCCAATGTCGCCCTACCGCATATGATGGGCGCATTGGGCGTCACCTCCGATCAAGTCACTTGGGTGCTCACCTCCTATTCCATGGCGGAAGCGATTTTTATTCCGCTAGCGAGCTTTTTGACCCTAAAATTTGGCGTGCGCCGACTACTACTGATCTCCGTCAGCGGTTTTATCATCACTTCGGCACTTTGTGGCCAAGCGGATGGTATTGTCGAAATGGTCACCTTTCGCATTATGCAGGGGGCTTTTGGCGCCGCGGTGATCCCACTATCGCAGTCGATCATGGTACAGATCTATCCTGAAAATCAGCGCGGCAAGGCGATGGCACTCTTTAGTGTTGGGGTCCTACTGGGTCCGATTTTGGGTCCCACATTAGGCGGCATCATTACTGAAAATATGGACTGGCGCTGGATTTTCTACGTCAATCTACCCATTGGCGCGCTATGCCTCGCCCTGCTCTATTTCTTTGTAAAATTAGATGGCCGCGGCCAAACCAGCATTGACTGGCCGCTAGTGATCGCCATGGCTATAGGCATCGGTTTATTACAAATGGTGCTGGATCGCGGCAATGAAGAATCTTGGTTTGAGTCCAACACCATTTTACTCTCAGCAGTGATCAGCGCCTGTGCCATCCTCTTTTTTGTTGCCCGCTCTTGGATCACCAAAGGGGATATTGCCCCCATTTGGCTCTTACGCGATCGCAATTTAGCCATGTCCTGTATTGTTATGGCGGGGTTTTCCATGGGCATGTTTGGCATCACTCAGCTGCAACCCATGATGCTAGAACAGCTTTTACAATATCCTGTAGATACCACAGGCTTTGTGATGGCGCCGCGCGGTCTTACCTCGGCGATCGTTTTATTAGCCATGGCGCGCTTTATGGATCGCATTGATGCACGGCTTTTAATTGTGATTGGCCTTGCGCTCAATGCCTTTGGCACCTTTTGGATGACCCAATACTCGCTGGATATCAATCTTTATTGGATTTTGCTGCCCAGCATTATTCAAGGGGCGGGTATGGGGTTGGTTTTTGCGCCGCTCAGTCAGCTCGCCTATGCCACCCTCGCGCCCAAAGACACAGTGGGTGGCGCTGTGGTATTTAACCTATGTCGCACCATTGGTGGCTCTTTTGGCATCTCCATCGTCAATACCTATTTCTCTCGCGTTCAGCAGCAAGAATGGCATGAATTGGGCGGCGCACTGAGTCCAAGCAATCCAATTTTACAACAAGCGGCGCAGGCGCAAGGCCAGCAGATCACCGATCCAAGCTTTTTAATTCAGATTCAAAATCTGCTCCATCAACAATCCACTCTAACCGCCTTTGTCTATACCTTTGGCTTTTTGCTGATCTCCTATCTCTGTTTAATTCCGCTTTTGGCATTTTTTAAACCCAAGCCTAAAGGTCAGAGCCAAGCGCCTATGGGGCATTAACGGAAATGATCACGCACATAAAAAAGCGGATGCCATGGCATCCGCTTTTTTGTTGATTCAATGAACTGACATCGATGCAATACCAAACCCAAGCTAACCAAAACTAATGCGGCCAATGGGGCTCAGTAGCAGTAAGGAAAAGAGTAAGGTTTCCACTACCAGAAAAATAAAAGCGAGCACAGCGCAACTTCGACTCAGCTCATCATTACTTTTACGCGGCAAATAAACGGCAAAGAGCAAAGAAAAACCAGAGAGCAGATACACCAGCCCCACCATGGCAATAGGTATTGAGGTATAGCCTACCACCCCACGCGCTTGCATCAGTTGCCACTGATTCAGTCCTTGTAATACGCGCTCACCCACCAGCATAAAAAGCACACCGGCGATCACAACTAAGCCCATGCCCGCCAGCGGATAACGCACAGGAATATCGCGATCCTTATTATGGGTGCTGGTATTCGAACTCAAGGTCGCATTAGCATTAGCGCTCGCCTTTGTTTTGTGATTGGCACTTGCCTTTGGCGCTGCTGGTTTTGCAGCGCATGTTGCTGGCGTTTTCTTTCGCGATTTGACTGAAGGGGTCTTTTTGACCATGCAGATTCCTTGTTTGATGCAGGTACCTAGCGGGCTGAAACCCGCCAAGGCCGCTTCAAACTACAAATCCATACCCTGTGAAACAACTGGTTTATCAGTACCATCACGGTTTTCAAGGGAGTTACATGCAAATTTGGATAGTGACTCGATGAATCCTTATAAAGGCATCACTTTTAAACGCCAAATTCTTGCGACAATCTTGCGAACTAGTTTTTCGTCAATTGCGCGAGGTAATTTCCATCAGCCTCGAGATGTAAGCAACAAGCCTCAAAACCATACTGTTTCGCTATGACTTCTACTTGTCGAAAATGAATATCAAACCATGGCGTCCGCTTATCCTGCGCATCTGAAAATGAAAACTGCATCCAGCGTTGACGATGCATCTGTCCAGGATCAACCGAATTAAAAACTATTCGTCCACGAGGGTTCAGTTGTTTGCTTGCCATCTTCAAAAATTGTTTGAAACCGTCGATTGACCCAACAGCGCCAATACTCCGTCCCAACAATATCCATGTGTCAAAGTGACAGGATGTAGACAAGTGAAACAAATCCCCATGCATAACGCGCTTCACACCGCGTTTTTTCATCACCTCACAGGCACCAAGCGAAACATCCATTGCGGTCACATTCGCGCCAGTCTGTTGTAGTTTTAGGCTATGGATGCCTGCGCCGGCCCCCATATCTAAGATCTTACCTTTGCAATGTGCCAATGCGATCCGATCAAGCTCATAGTACTCACTATCTCGGAAAAATAGCGCAACGGGCAGCATTGAGATACCACCCTCACTCTCAACCTGTAAGTGGGCATCCTTCATACCATATTCATATGCAAGGAGCGCCTGTCCAAAACAATCCATGTTCATCCCTGAGCTATGATTCCAGTTAACCCTTCTCTCAGCCTAGCTATTCAGTCACCGCTGCTCTTTGATTTGCAACAAAAAAGCCTGCGTTAGCAGGCTTTTGAATTAGTCTATGGGCAAACTCAGTTGGCTTGGGGTTTGCTTTGCGCTTTGTTCGAAAAGGTTTTCTTTGCGCGATTTGCTGGGCGCGCTTGAGCGCGGTTTTGCCCGCTGCGCTGCGCGCCACCTTGCTTGGCAGGTTTATCGCCCGTAGGTGACTGGCTACCTTTTGCCGCTGGCTTTTTACCAAATGAACGCGGTTTTTGACCCTGTGTTTTTTGACCTTGAGCTTTTTGACCTTGAGCTTTTGGGCTCTGGCTTTGGGATTTCTGGCCTTGAGACTTCTGACCCTGCGGCTTTTTCTTTTGACTCGCTTGACCCGCGTTGTCCGACTCACCCATCACTTTTGGTTTTTTCGGCTTTTTCGGTTTTTTCGGCTTAATTGGGCGCGTATCTAAACGCGATGCCGGCAGCTCGTGAACTGGCTTAAATTCTGCCACCACTTCACGCTCAATCAGCTGGCCAATTAAGCGCTCAATGGCAAATAAATCATCCGCTTCATCCGCGCATACCAAAGAGACCGCATGACCCACTTCACCCGCGCGGCCTGTCCGGCCAATACGATGCACATAATCGGCAGCCACATGTGGCAAGTCAAAGTTCACCACCTGCGGCAATTGTGGAATATCAATACCGCGCGCAGCAATGTCAGTGGCAACCAATACACGCACCTCGCCCGATTTAAAATCAGCCAATGCCTTAGTACGCGCACCTTGGCTCTTATTGCCATGAATGGGTGCGGCGTGAATTTTTCTCTCTTCAAGAAAACGCGCGAGACGGTTGGCACCATGCTTGGTTTTAGTAAAGACCAGGACCTGCCGCCAATTCAAAGTCTCAATCAAATGTGCTAATAGCGCTGATTTTTGCTTTTTATCCACCGCATACAAACGCTGCTCAATGGTAACCGCGGTACTATTTTCAGGGTTGACTGAAATCTCAACAGGGTTATTCACCAAGCCCTTGGCAAGCTCACGAATATCGGGTGAGAAGGTAGCAGAGAACAATAAATTCTGGCGCTGTTTTGGCAGTAATTCGATGATTTTTCGAATATCACGAATAAAGCCCATATCCAGCATGCGATCGGCTTCATCGAGAACCAAGACTTCAAGCTGCGAAAAACGCACCGCGTTTTGCTGATAAAGATCAAGCAAACGACCTGGGGTCGCGACCAGAATATCGCAGCCTTTGCGCAAACGAAGCATCTGTGGGTTAATTTTTACGCCACCATATACCACGGCAGATGACAGATGCATAAACTGGCTGTAGTGATAGATGTTTTCGTAGATCTGCGCAGCAAGCTCACGTGTTGGCGTTAAGATAAGCGCGCGCACTTGATTGCCACGCACACGCGGGCCCACATCCAAGCGCTGCAAAATCGGCAATGTAAAACCAGCCGTTTTACCCGTCCCTGTCTGCGCCGCGGCCATCACATCCTGTCCAGACAGCACCGCTGGAATCGCTTGTTGCTGAATCGGGGATGGGGTTTGATACCCTTTTTTCTCAATGGCTTTTAATAACGGCGTGATTAGACCTAGTTCGGTAAAACTCATAGATAAGGCTCGGTAGAACAAATAAACAGGGGCAGCTTAAAGCTGCCCCAAGAAGATAGCGCGCCATTCTCAAGGTTTTAGACGCAAAAAGAAAGCAATATCGTGATCGCATCACCAATCGCGCGGTTACAAGCAGTGGAGGCCAATCGTGATGCGAGTGTGCAGCGCTTAAGCCAGCAGCCCCATCTCTTGGCCATGCATGCCTTGACTGGTGAAATAGCAGAGCATCATGCCCGCCTCTTGGCTCGCCTGCTGCGACTCGCCATTAGCCAGCCAAAAGCCACTTTGACCGCAACCCTGCCAGCCGCCTGTCTTCGATATATGGTTACTGAGCAGTACAGGCAATTGATACTGTTTAGCGATGCCAGCCAGCAAAGCACTATCAACACCATAGCCTTGCGGTGAAATCAGTGCGCTTGCTAAATAAAGATCGGTGGCAACATTAATCGCATGCTGTGGGTGCTTGGGCTCAGTAAAATCGGCGCACACAGCTAAAGCGATATGCACATCTTTAATCGCGAGCGTGAAATGATCCTTTCCTGGCTGGCAAAATAGCGCTTCACCCGGGTGAAGATGCTGCTTGGCATAAAGATCCACATGTCCGCAGGGGCGACAAATCAAGGTGCCAATCACCGGCTTGTCGCCACCGCAGTCAAAAAACCCGCCAGCCAGTACCACCAACTGATGTCGCGTCGCAGCTTGTTTCAGCTGTTCGACCTCTGGCGATTGCAGGTTCAGCGCTAAAGAAGCGGCGTGCTCAAGAAGGTAACCGGTCAATGACAATTCAGGGAAAACAACCAAATCACAACGGTGACTGGCTGCGGCGGCAATATAATCTAAGTGGCTATGAAGATTGCTGGACACTTGTCCATCTAGAATTGAAGGCTGCGCCAGTGCAATGGTGAGATAGTGCTGATAGATGGCGTCTGTCTGTTGCATCCTTTGCCTCGACCTTTCCGCGTTTTTATGCGGCAACAATGGGTTCTCGGCCAGTATGAACTGCTGATATTTTTATCGCCATATGCATCAAGCAAATCCCTGTATTTTTTATCATTTCGGTGAACTGGATTTGATTTAGAAAGGCGTATCTATCCTCAGCACAAGACTGAGCCAATAAATTCCGGTCAATTTCATGAAATTCTCAGCACGATCCATTAGGCTAAAAAGAAGCGTCATCGATGAGGTACCCATGCAGACACTTTTCCGCTTTCTTGCCCCCTTCTTTTTGTTCACTATCACCTTTATTCCAAGCGTTGCAGCTGAGCAACCCGACACGCCAAATCCCCCATCTGAAGCAAGCGCCGCCATCGCGCATACTCAAGTTGAGGATTTATCATTAAAAGAGCCGCTATTTAAGCCCTTTATTGAGCGCTATATCTTAGATGAGCTGCGCGATCTACGTCAGCAGCAGCAAGTGCTGCGTGCCGATATTGCTGAAAAAGTTGCCGCCGCTAAATTGGAAGCCTCTGATCGCGCGCTGCGCTACACCGCCGATACCACCAACAATATTTTCTATATCATCACCGCCGCCGCATCGATTTTAGTGCTGCTAGGCTGGCGCTCTATTCGTGATATTCGTGAAAATATTGAGGTGTCTACGGCGCGGCAAGTGGCCGATCTCACCCAAGAGTATGAAACTCGCCTCAACGATTTAGAGCGCAGTATTAAAGAGCGCTCCGACCAAATCATGGCGGCGCAGCAAAAGATATCCGACACCAATCTAATTCACTCACTCTGGATGCGCTCAGGTCTTGAGAAAAGTGAGCAGGAAAAAATTAAGCTTTACGATCAAATTTTGGAAGTGAGCAAAAATGACGTCGAAGCACTTACCTATAAAGCCGATGTACTGCTTGATATTAATGAGGAAAAATGGGCACTGTCATTGGCCAATCAAGCCCTTGAGCAAGACAGCGAATATGCCCTTGCCTACTGGCAACGTGCCTGCGCGCAATCTAAATTGGGACAATATGAGCAAGCCATTGATGATATTATCCGCGCCCTTGAGCTTTCAGAGTCGCTGCGCGAAGAGGTCTCCAATGAAGCTTATTTTGATGTGCTGCGTGAACATCCGCGCTTTGTTGAGCTCTTTCCTGAAGCCACTGAGGTTGTCAGCCCAGAAGAGGAACAAAGCTGATAGCCACGCAGTGACCCCTGACAAAATAGCGCCACAAAACCAAACAATATCTAAGCAATAACCAAGCAATAACCCGCAATGATAATAAAAAACGGCCCATCGCCGTTTTTTATTGTCTCGTGTTAGCTTATCGCCTATAGCGCTAAAATCATCTGAATCTCACAGGCATCGTGACCGGTGCTACCAAGTGGGCCTGCGAGATATCGAAAGCCAAGGCGCTCATAAAAAACCACGGCTTCACCAAGACAGGCCGTGGTTTCTAAATAACACTGGGTAAAACCATCAGCTTTGGCCTGCGCAAAACAAAGCGCCGCAAGCTGTTTAGCCAAACCACAACCTCTGGCCTTGGGTAAAAAATACATTTTTTGCAGCTCGCAGATTGCTGGCGCGCCGCTTAAAGGCGCATAACCTGCCCCGCCGATCACTTGCCCCTGCCATTCAATCACCCAATATTGGGCGCGCGGTTGACTGTACACAGCAAACAAATCGTCCAACGTTGGATCCGCAACACCATAGCCTTTATCGGGTGTTAAACCATATTCCGCTGAAACAATGCGGATCACAGCAGCAATCGCGGCGTTATCTTTCACTGTTAATGGGCGAATAATGTAGTCATCGATGCGTATATGACGCGCCGTTAAATCAGTCACTTGTATATCATCAGCCAGTAAATCAACCGCTTGTTGCTCAAGGCTTTGTTGCTTTGCGTGCATCCGCTGCTCTCCATAAAAAAGCGCCTCGCATTGGCAAGGCGCTTTCTATCCACAAAAGTTAAAGAATGTAAGGTTGGATATCCGCAGTTTTCGCCGCGCCAGCCAACATAATTTGATAGGCCACAGGCACTTGATCAGCGCGACTTTGCGCGGCTTCAGCGAGCCATGCTTCCATGTCGGTTGCCATAAATTGCGCCGCCCCCATCTCGCCTTTGATATCAAAAAAGGCTTGGCTTGGCCGCACCACATCATCGCCGACTTGCCAAACATAGGTCATACGCATTTGTGAGAACACAAATCGCTGATCAAATTTAGCCACAATATCATTGTTCTTCACAATGTTATCCCGCGATGTGGCGATGTCTTGCTGAGTTTTCAAAATCGCATTTTCAATCTCATCCAGCGCACGAATATAAGCGGTTTGATAGTGCTTGGGCCGCTCAATCGCATATTCAATCAATGCATATTCTGGGCTATCCAGTGATAAATCCAGACGCTTTACCAGCTGATGCATTTGCTGATAGATGGGAAAATAGCGCGCGATACAGGTGGCTTTGATTGCTGGCTGCTTGTCATACACAGCGCAAAATTGCGTCGCGGTTTGTAGCGTCCCTTTCGCAATCGCGTCTTTACTCTGCTCAGTGACCACCATCAGTACTGGCGGTGCTAAATGCTGATAATGCTGCTCTAAGTCCATTTGCATTTTCGACAGCAAGGATGAAGCTTCAGGCGATAAAGATCGCATCATCACCGCTTTTACTTGCGCATAATACTCAAGCTCAGCTTGCATCTCCTCAATCAACGCTTGATTGTGGCCATTGTATTTCTCAATATTGGCTGCGGTTTTCGCCAATTCACTTTGTTTCACTAAGGCGACATAATTGGGATTAAGCTGGCAGCGAAAACGCACATATTGATCGCCGTGGGCATCTTCATAACTATCCCACTGCCCTTCAAGACAGTCCACGCGCTGCTCAAAAAGCTGTCCGATGGACGGCGCCTGATCAGACAACGAACTATTTTGCACTTGCTCAATTTGGCTTTCACTGCCACACCCTGCGAGCAGCAAAGTGATGACAAACGCGCCTTGACGTAACATAGATCCCTCTTCCTTGACGTGATTTCAGTCGCATCATAATCAAACTGATGCACTGAAACTGTGACTGAATTGGAGTTCATTTCAATTCATGGCCAATCCATTGCGTTCCTGTGATTAGACTCTGAATGCCAAATTAACTTATTCAGATGTTTCAAGAAAATCAGCCTTAGGATCGTAAACCTCACTCAGTCCTATCCGCCATTCGGGCTGTTTATCCTGAAATGCCCAGTAGGTGGTCATGGTTTGAATGCGCAGTTCGACAAACTGAAACACCGAGGTGGCATAAAAACTATCAGGCCAACCCGCTTTACTGACATGCACCACACTGATGGCTTGCTGCGCATCGACCTGCTCTAGGGTCAAAATTTGATAACACCAATTCGGGCCAAAGGCTTCGTTGACCGCAATAAAAGCATCAGGGCCTTGGTAATATTCATGGCTGGTGGGCCAAATGACTTTTAAATCATCGGCCAGCATGGGGCGCAAGTGTTGATACTCGCCTGTTGCGCAGGTTTGCCAAAATTGGCGAACAATATTGGTAACCATTTGAATATACTTGTATTAATAAAACAATCAATGGCCATGATTGTACAAATTGCTCGTTAGTGAGCAATCTACAAAGCGGCAAAATGGGACACTGTTCATATATCCAGCTCCAAGTTGTTCGTCAGATAAACCCGTTGATTCAATGGCCTTCATTCACAGCCTTGGTCAGACTATTTTGAAAAGCACTCATTTATCGCATCTAGCAGGCATAAAAAAGCCGCTTATAAGCGGCTCATTAGATAAAGGTGATTGAAGTAGACACATTGCGCTATTTCAGCGTGCACCACCACTCATGGTCCTGATTGGTCTGACTAGCCGTAAGCTGCAACAGGATTTGGCTGTTAGCCAAGTAGTTATAGGAGAGCTCAGCCACATGGTTTTCACGGTCAAATCCCATGCGACGCACACATAGCGCCGCTTGATCGACTGCAATCCCTAATTTATTGGCAATCTCAGCGTTCACATTCACCGCTTCAATTTGCTCAATAATTCGCGATGGCGAGTTTCCAAATAGCTCACGCAGCTGCTCATAGAGCCCGCGCTCCACTTGATAACTGCTTAAACCTGAATACAACAAACCATTCAAATAAGTTCGGGTATAACCGACAATCTCCTGCGTCTTATAATGCACGCGCTCTAGGCAGATTAAAGGCATTCCCGGACTCATTTGCATCAATTGAGCAAGCTCACTGTCCGCCATAATATCCATCATAGTCAGCAGTTTGGTGGTCAACTGCGACGGATTGGGCTGTGACACCGTCACCACTGGATAATCACGGTGCAGATGAGTCACCGTCTCTTGATTGATAAAGGTCCCTTTCCCTTGGCGTTTGATTAAGACCCCATCGAGCACCAAAGTATCAATCGCCTGTTTAATGGTACCGCGCGCGACCTCAAACTCACTTGAAAGCGTATGTTCACCCGGCAGTTTGTCGTGATAAACCCCAGAGATAATACGCTCTAAAATGGCATTTTTGATCTGCAGGTACAGCGGTAGATCATGTTGATACAGCAAACACACGCTCCATGTAGTAACTATAAATAATGGATCTGTTGTTGGTATTGCTCAAAAATAGCCTGGTTAATCGCCTGATTCCCATCAATATTGGCGCTTGCAAGCACTGGTGGCGTTTGGCCATGGGCCAGCATGGTCTCACAAATCACCAGCGACAAACAGTTGAGGATTGTAACACTCATTATGGTCGACAGGGGTGCAGCTTTTTGTGCCATGCCAGCCAGGCTCACAGAGGCATCACCATAATCACATTGGTTATCAATCACATAGTCGACCACTTCGCATAAAAGCTGACCACTTGAATGTTTTGATTGCACTCGTTTTGCGGTAGCTAAACTGGTGATGGCGATTAGCGTGATCCCCTTCTCCTTGGCCGCTAAAGCGATATCGATACCAATAGCGTTACGCCCTGAGACCGAATGAACCAGCAAAATATCGCCCGCTTTCATAGGAGATGCGGCTACGATTTTATGTCCCATGCCTTCAATATTTTCAAAATCCGTGGTCAGGGTTAACGGACGAATATTAAGCATCAAAGATGGGTGAAATATGGGGTTAAACACCGCCAAGCCACCAGCTCGGTAAGACGCTTCTTCCGCCATAATCCCCGCATGGCTGGCACCAAAGACAAACAGGTTTTGCCCCTTCATCACCGCCTGCGCCATCAGCTCACCGCAGGTTTTCAGCTGCGCTTCATTTTGCGAAATCTGCGTTAGTTTTTGATTGATTTGATTAAAATAGTTTTGTGTCAATTGTGTCATCGCAAGCTCCTTGTGGCCGCTTAATGCGGCCACAACATCCACAGAGAAAAACCGTTAGAACGAGAACAGTGTGGTAATAAAGGACACCAATGGCGCCAAAATAAACATATCGCTATCACCGGCCCAAAGCGCGGTATCAGGAATGGTGGTGTTAATCAGATAAGTGACACAGAAGTATTGCCCCCAAGCCACCACAGTCGCAGTTAAAAAGCCCGCCACCAATGCGCCTTTATAGCCACCCGTGACATTGCCAAATACGCCAGCGGTACCCGCATGGAAAAAGAGCACAATCATCGATGGGACGTACACATAACCCGTGGTGTTACCAATGACTGAAAGCCAAAGAATCGCACCAGCAAAAGCGCCTAAAAAGCCCAGTACCACGGCATTTTGTGCAAAGTTAAACACAATAGGACAATCAAGCGCAGGTCGTGCACCAGGGACCAATTTGCTACCGATACCATTAAAGGCTGGCACCATCTCGCCAATAAACATCCGCACACCAAGCAGCACCACAGCGATCCCACCGGTAAAGAGCAAGGATTGCTTCAACGCGTAGATATAAAAACTGACATTGCCTGAGCTATTGAGGATTTCCATCGCCTTTTCACTGCCTTTTAGTTGCAGCAAGAAAGTGCCGACGAAAAATAGCAACACCATGGTCAGCGCAGTCACGACATTAGAATCGCGTAAAAAAGCAAGGCTCGCAGGCACTTTGATATCTTCTGAACTGACCTTATTTTTCGCAAACAATTTGCCGGTAAATGCACCAAGCAGCGCGACTGAGGCGCAGGTGTGACCCAGTGCGATATTGTCATTGCCCATGATTTTGCGCATAAATGGCTGGGTTAGCGCAGGTTGCAGCGTCCAGTACACCCCCATAATCAGCGCCAACATAATGGTAAGACGCACAGGTGAAATATCCGGGTTGGTATTGACCGCAACGCCAGCAAATACCATGGCGGTCCAAAACATCATATGGCCGGTTAAATAGATAAATTTAAAACGTGTAAACCGCGCCAGCAGTAGGTTGATGGCAAAACCCAAAGCCATGGCCAAGGTCACAGCGCTACCATAACGATTGGTAAAGCCCTCTTGACCCATGATGTCTTTCAGATTCATCTCAGTAAGACCAAAGACTTCAGTCCAAATCGGCTGAAAGGCCAGCAGCGCACCAACAATGATACCCGCGCCTGCACCGATAATTAGAAAGCCTAAAATCCCTTTTAGGGTGCCAGAAATGACATCTGGTGCCGCTTTTTTCTGCAACACAAGGCCGAGCATAACAATCAAGCCTATCAGGATTGACGCTTCACCAAAGATATTGATCGTGACCCATTGTATAACGTCGTACATATTCCCTCCTCGCCCTATAGGCCAGCACTTCGTAGCGCGTCTTTAATTTCGGCGCAATCGATATAGTTATTGACTTCAACCAGTTGGCACTCTGTGCCCTGAAGCGCTTTGATAAATTCTGCATTGGTCACAATCAGATCGGCTTGGGCTGTTTTTGCCGCAGAAACGTCCATATGGGCAACGTCTGCATCAATCCCTAGCTCACGTAAAACAGATTCAATATTCATTCGTAGGATCAAGCTTGAGCCCATCCCTAGACCGCATACAGCTAAAATTTTCTTCATGGTGTACCTACTTCTTTTGTTATTGATTTTGTTATGGCGACATTGTTGGTTATCTATTCTCGGCTTTCGGCTTTCACCTCCTTGATGTGCTTTGATGCAAATTGGGCTGTATCGCATTTCAGCGCATGGCATCGCATCGCATCGCGGCTTGTTTATGTCGATTCAACTTGTGCTGCTATGCCGACTTGGCATAACTTGACGCATTAAATAGCGCCATCACACTTTCTTTATCTGTGGCTTGTTTCAGCGCGGCATATTTACGCTCATCACTCAGCACCAGCGCCACTTTTTGAATCAGTTGTACATGTTGCTGACTACCGGTCGCCGCAAGGCCAATGACCAAATCCACGGGATCATTCTCTTCATTGCCAAACACCACAGGCGTTTGCAGTCGAACAATTGAGATTTGCGCTTCGAGCACGCCACATTCAGGACGGGCATGGGGCAACGCAAGTCCAGGGGCAATCACAAAATAGGCGCCATTCTCTTGCCAGTTGTGCACCATGGCATCGATATAATCGGACGTAATCGCACCTGCGCGCAGTAAACAATCGCCACTGACGCGAATCGCTTGCTCGGCATTGTCCACTTGTGCATCGAGGTAAATATGATCAGGGGTTAACATAACGACTCTCCAAATAGCCACTCAGCGCGGCAAGGGTTGCACTGAGCGAATGCTCAATCACAGCATCACCTTTACGCTGGGATGCCAAGGTCGGATCGCCAAGCACGCTGTAGTCGCTAAACTCAGGCCATGGGATCTGCTCAAATGAAAACGTGTCGGGAAAATCTGGGTAGTGCGCGCGCGCTTTGTCCAAATCAACCCACTCCGGAGCAAGCGAAAGCATCATGGATGTTTCAATTTCATCAGCGTGCATAAAGGAAGGATGCGCGCTTGGACTTTGTTGTAAGGTTTGAATCAGTGCTTGGCTTTGATACCAAGTAAAATTAAGCAGGGTGATCCCGCGTTTTTTCAGTGTTCGCGCCGCAGCTTTCATCGCATCAAAATTGCCATAATGGCTGTTGATCACCACCAGCGTATCAATGCCGTAACCGGCCATATTACTCGCCAGCGCAATCAATAAGTCAGCCAGCAATTTAGGACCGATATCCAAAGCGCCAGCAAACCCAGCTAGAGACCACACTTGACTAAAGGGCAGTGTGGGCAAGCGCACCACCTCAATCCCTTGCTCACGCAATTTTGCATCCAGTTTTTTGGCAAAACGCTCCGCCAGTAGATTGTCTGTATTGAGCGGCAGATGATCGCCATGAGGCTCAGTAGCACCAAGCGGTAAAAGTGCCAGCTTGGCCTGTTTTAAAAGCGCTTTGGCTTGCGATTCATTGCAATTGGCAAGATTCATCACGCCCCCTTATGCAAACTGCAAATAGCGCGCAGGGTTTGCGACAAAAAAGTCATGGAGCAGCGCTTCGCCATCAAGCCCTTCCGCGTGCGCCTCTTGCACAAAACGTGGTCGCCAATCTCTGAGGATATAAGCCAAGCCCAAACCACCGAGGCCATAATGGGCACTCATACTTTTTCGTGCAAAATCACCGCCAATCAAAATCTGTTGCTGATAGCCCTTTTTGCAAAGCGCAATTAAGGCTTGGCTGCGAATATGCTCAGGAAAATATTTGATTCGACTCATGCCATCAAAGCAAAGAAAGGCGCCTGTTTTAGCAATTTGTTGGTGCAACCAAGGATCAGGATTGCGATCCAGATGAGCCAGCCCCACTCGTGATAGATCCACGCCCTGCTGCTTTAAAATCGCCAGCTGCTCAAGTGCCATGGTGCCCATTTCGGTATGACAATGCATCGGCGCGCCCGTCTCTTTGACGGCAAGCGCCGTGGCCTGCATCACCTTGTGTTCAAGTGGGGAAATCTGGTTATACCCTGTACCGCATTTAATGACGCCTGCGCGAAAGGCGGTGCCTTCAATGCCAACCACCACTTCAGCAGCAATATGCTGGCTGATTTGCTCAACGCTGTGTCGCTCAATCCATTGTGCAAAGCTCTCGCCACAATGTGGATGGGTCTTGGCATGTGGGTAGCGCGATGACCATAAAAAACCTTTGTTCAACCCCGCTGTGGCAATGATATTCACTTGATATTGCTGCGCCAGCGCCGCCACAACGCGCACATCACGACCGTAATCAGGTGCCGTGGCATCGTAGATGCTTTGGCCACCGCAGGCGACAAAGTCTGCCAGCTCTTTCCCGGATGCCTGCGCGTCATCCAAAAGTAAGTCCGCTTCACCTTTGCTCTGCCAGTAAGGGGGAAGGCAATAGATATGATCGTGCGCATAGGTCACACCGAGTTCGCTCGGTTGAATGTCTTGCGTCAAGGTTCGAATGAAGGTCATACTGCTTCCCCTTTGCTAATTGCAAACGACAACGGAAACGTTTGCTATGGTTAAAATATCCACTTGTCTAGTTGTATAAACAAGCATGAAGATCACAGTTGGATTTTTAACCTAAGAAAACAAAGCGAAGTTCTTTGTTGCGTCACAATCAGTGCAGCGAGGATACAATTTGATCCCTAAAAACTTGATGGGAGATCTCGTTTTATAAAAGCGGTATTTCAATATGAAACAAAGGGAAATAGCGGCACAAAAATAAAAAAGCTTCGCCAATCGCGAAGCTTTAAAGCCATTTAAGCAATGGAACTACGACTTATGGCACGCCATGACCTTTACTGGCGACCCAAATTTCATACCACTGCTCACGTGTCAGCTCAATACGGCTTGCCGCGACCGCTTGCTTCACGCGATCAATATTGCCTGAGCCGATAATCGGTAGTGGTTGCGATGGCATCGCTAAAATCCATGCATAGATGATCTGATCTAAGGTCGCCCCCTGTGCATCAGCAATGATTTGCAAGGTTTGACGCAAGCGAAGGTGCTGCTCACTTTGACCGGTAAAAATCTCACCGCCTGCTAGACAGGACCAAGCCATCGGGTGAATACGATACTGCTGCATTTGATCTAAGGTGCCATCATCGAGCACTTGCATATTCACTGGGTTAATTTCCACTTGGTTAGTCACCAAAGGGGCATCTAGACGTGATTGCAACAAATCAAATTGACTTGGCGTAAAGTTGGACACACCAAAGCTGGCCACTTTACCTGCCTGATGCAGTGCATCAAAGACCTGCGCCACTTCATCCGCATTCATCAAATAATCAGGGCGGTGAATCAACAAAGTATCAATTTGCTCAATGCCCAAACGTTGCAGGCTATTGTTCACCGATGCTTCAATATGTGCCGCACTGCAATCGTAGTAATTGATGCGCTGCGCTGGTGAAAACGCCGTCAATTTGATGTCGCACTTGGTCACAATGGTCAGCTGCTCACGCAAACTTGGCTCAAGTGCCAACGCTTCCCCAAACAGTTGCTCACACTGATAACCGCCATAAATATCGGCGTGATCCACCGTATCAATACCCAGCTCTAAATGCTGCTTGATAAAGGTTAAACGCTGCTGCTGCGTCATGCCCCATTCAGCCAAGCGCCAATAGCCCTGAACGAATTGTGAAAATTGCGATCCAGTAGACGTCATTTGAATCTGTTTGACCATAAGTGGTTCTCTCATCACTAGTATTTTGAAGCACCGTACAAGATAATGCCTCCCTTGCATAGCGAGGCGATCGTGCTTTTTTGATATTTTTTCTACGCGCCAGTCATGCTTTTTTATCCATTTCTTTTCATTGAGTTTTTTCATGACATTTAATCGTCGTTCATTGCCGTTTTGCTGTTTAACGACTCTGTTATTTTTTATTTACAGCTTGCCCGCTTTCTCTCAAACCCATATCACTCAAGACGCGATTGATCAAGCGCATACCGAGCCCCAAAACGCGCCAGACACAAATCGTCAGCCAAGCCAATCCACTGAAACAGCGCCAACGTCTGTAACCGCACCTGAAAATACGTTACCTTTCAGCGGTTCACGCTGGTCTGCTGCCAGTGAAGAGCAAAACTGGGGGATTGCCCTGCTCTATCGCCAAGCCACTGTTCCCTATGCCGATCACATTGTGCCTGCGGGCAGCGAAATGGAAAGCCGCGTGAGTACCATGTTACCTGTGCTGTTTTATCAAGGTGAATATGGTTATATCGATGGCACCGAAGGCGGCCTTCACCTTTGGCAACATGACCAGTGGCAACTCAATGCCAAATTACAATTTCACTTTTTCGATCTGCCCGCTGATATGCAAAATGCTTGGGGCGGCGATAGCAGTGATCTGGGCTTATCACTGAATTATCAGCTCAATGATACCTACAATCTCTACGGCGAACTGATGAGCGCTAAAGCTTGGCGCTGGCATTCAGAATTGGGCGTGACCGGTCAGTGGCAAGGGGAGGGTTGGTTACTTCAACCTACCGCAGCGCTGCGTTATAACAGCGCGCGTCATAATGATCATTTTTATGGTCTGAATCAGACCGATGTCGGCGCTGGGGTTGATCTCAAAATGGGAATTGATGGGCGCATTCATCTCTATTCCAACCTTTATTTACTCGGCGCACTGCATGGCACCTATTTTAGTGATGCCATTCGTCACGCAGACACCATGGACAGTAACTGGCAAACCGAAGCCTTTGTTGGCTTTGGCTTTTTTAATACGCCAGAACATCATCGCCGAACAGGACGTCAGCTCACCACCCGACCTTATATTCGCCTTGCGCAAGGGCTGGCAACACCATCCAATATTGGTGACATCTATACGGGCGGCTATGAGCGCGATCCGCACAATAACACCATGACCTCCCTGTTTTATGGACAACCACTGACGGACACGCTCTTTGGCCTGCCGATTGATATCTATCTCACGCCGGGGCTGGTTTGGCATTGGCAATCAGAGGTGCAGCGTAATACCGCAGAAGCGGTACTGGCGATCAAAGCGTACTACACGGTCAATTGGCCAACCAAGTGGCGCTTTGGTGTGGCTGAAGGGATGTCCTATGTCGAAAACATCACCCATATTGAAGCCAAGGAGATGGAAGAAAAAGGCTATAAAGCCAGTCATTTGCTGAACTATTTGGATCTCTCCATCGATATCAATATTGGCGATCTCTTCAATGCACCATCCTATGACCAGCTATGGTTTGGTTATAGCTTGCACCATCGCTCTGCAATTTTTGAGTCCGCATCGCAATACAATCGCATCAAAGGTGGCAGTAACTACAATACCTTGTATCTACAGTGGGACTTTTAACGGCGCGCCAAGCTTTGCTTGGTCGTTGACATTCAATCAGGGGCGCACTAGGCTGCGCCCTTTATTTTTGGAGAACGCTATGGCTCGCTTGCTGACCTACACCTACAAAGGTGAAACCAAAACCATGCCCTACAGCTTTACCCAGTTTCGTACCGCTCATGAAGCAGCGGCAGCAGCTGAAGGCATTAACATCGAGAAATTTTTGCAAACCGAGCGCCAACTCGAGCAGATGGCTGATGGCAAAGCGGTGAAAAACCATCGTGATAGTTACTTTCAAAAATTGGGATTTAGCCAAATTCGCTTACTCAAAAGCCAAGACTAATAACGCTTTTACTCGCAACGAGCTGATACACTCGATTTTCCATTTGAATAGTGAACCCGTGTTTTATGGACTTTTCCGCCGTTATTGAAGCGCGCCGCTCGGTGCGAAAATTTAACCAAGACAGTGAATTTGATCACCACAAAGTGCAGCGTGCCATCGATTTAGCCCTGCTCTCACCCAATAGCTCCAATATGCAGCTTTGGGAGTTTCACCGCGTGATCGACCCACAAAAGCGCAAACTCCTCGCTCATTTTTGCATGGGACAAAATGCTGCCACCACAGCGCGTGAATTGGTGGTGATTACCATTACACCGCAAAAATGGAAAGAGCGCGCCAAGCGTAACGCACAAGTGGTACGAGATAATTTTCAGTCGCAGTCGCCACAAAGGGCTGCGCGCGCATTTCAATATTATGAAAAGCTGATCCCCTTTCTCTATCGAAATGATCGCTTCGGTATTTTCGGGCGCTTACGTCAGATTTTGTGCTTTTTTCTGGGTCTTAAAAAACCCATTGTGCGCCAAGTGAGCAAAGCTGATTTACGCGTTTGCCTGCACAAAACTGCGGGGATCGCGGCCATGACCTTTATGGCCGCCATGAAAGATCAAGGCTATGACACATGCCCTATGGAAGGGTTTGATTCAAAACGCGTCAAAAAGCTGCTGGGGCTTGCGAAGCAAACAGAAATTTGTATGGTGATTGGTTGTGGTGAAGGGGTCCCCGAAGGAACCTATGCCCCGCGTGATCGCGTGCCCAACCAAGAGGTGGTATTCACCCACTAAATCATTCCCCCGCAAATACCTTTGCTAAAAATCGCTTCGCTCACCTATTTGGGGTGAGCGAATGCTTTTTAGCCCTGCGCCATCGCTCGCTCACCACCCTCTCAATATGGCCTTTAAACCCATTCGTTTTAGTGATATTTGTTTGCAATATGCCACAACTTACAGTGCAATCGTGAACGCCTCCACAATGATCAATCTCGTATTTTTTTTAGGATTGTTGCGCTCGAATTGTCTGCTTATCATGCGGTTAGTGATGTATTAATAAATAAACCGTGTATTTTTCGATGAACGCCAAAAAAAAGCAGCAAGACAAAATGCCTGAGAATCAAAAAGCCAAAATGCTCAGCTATGTCTTTTTTCTATTGATTTTCGTCATGCTCATTGGTGGTATTCTGCTCAATTGAGAACACCCCTATCTTTTTCCTTTGTACTTGATTAGATTGAATATTCTTTCATCACTACATCTGCAAGGAATCAGTCATGCGGCAATATCATTTCTACGGTGCCCCTTTTGATCACAGCGGCGCAGCGCAAAGCCAAATTTGTGGTGTTGACTTCCTGCGACGATCCTTTGCCGATGGTGAATTTGGCCTGACAGATTGGATCACAATTCGTAACCAACGTTGGCAAAGCCAAATTCAAGATTGCGGTAATATTAGGTTAAGCCCCCAAGTCCATGCGGCGCTCGACGCAAATCAAACATACGCGGCACTTGCGCACTATAGCTATGATCTCTACCAAGCTTTAATTGAAAGCTACCAACAAGGCGCAATACCGATCACCTTTGGAGGCGATCACGCGATTGCCCTAGCAACCGTGCAAGCCGCATTGGATCATGTTCAATCACAAAATAAGCGTATGGCCGTGGTTTGGATTGATGCCCATGCCGATTGTAATGACAGCACGAAAAGCAATTTACATGGCAAACCAGCCAGTATATTAATGCGCCTTAGCGCCCATCAGGATTGGCAAGGCCCCAGACTCACTTCGCTTGCTCCACAGGATCTCATTTTGTTTGCCCAGCGCGATCTGATGCTGGGCGAGAAAGCGCTCATTGACCAGCACCCTATCACTCTGATGGATATGGCGTGGATTGATCAGCAGGGATTTCATCATGCGCTGCAAAGGCTGATGGATAAGCTTGAGCAAGAGTATGACTATTTCTATGTCACCTTTGACTATGACTGCCTTGAGGGCTGCTACCACCGCGCCTGCGCCACCCCCAATATTGGCGGCTTAATGCCGCGTGAAGCTATCCATTTAGTCCATCAACTGGCGCAGCATCGCAAATTTATCGGTATTGATTTTGTGGAGTACCTTGCTGATCGCGATCCTGAGGAGATTGAAAAAGGCTTAATGCTAAAATTGATTGATGCGGTGTTTGGCTTTCGCTGCTAAATCATGTCTGCCAGCCATCACATCCAGTGATTCTCAATCAAGAAAAAGCGCAGCCGAAGCTGCGCTTTTTTATGGCTCACTGCCTATCAAGCACGCATCATAAAAATACAAGGCAGATATAAGAGTAACGGACTCACACCACAGCGCTTTGCACGCAGTTTCGTCCCTTCTTTTTGGCACCATAAAGCGCCTTATCTGCCGCTTTCAAGGTCTCATCGACACTATCAAAATATTGATTATCAGCAACGCCAATACTGATCGTCACATGCACCGCTTTTGTCGCTGCATTTTGACCACGTCGCTTACGCCCTGCTTCATCATCTTCAGGGCGATTTTTATTGTTGCGCAAATAAAGCGGATAATCGGCAATCGCACAGCGCAGCTGATCCAATGCCTCAAGACACTCGCGCGACGTCTTGCCACGAAACAAAATGGTGAATTCCTCGCCGCCATAGCGATAAGCCTGCGCGCCGCAGCCCGTCTCTTGCATCAATTTGGCCACCACTTTTAGCACATCATCGCCAGTTTCATGGCCATAGGTATCATTGAATTTCTTGAAATGATCCACATCAAGCATCGCCAGCGTATAGCAGCGGCCCACATGTTTGAGCTCGGATTCCAAGGCGCGTCGGCCATGAATGCCTGTAAGTGCATCGACAAAAGCCAAATCTAAACTGCAGCGCAATAAACCCAATAGAAGAAATAGCCCACCCAAGCTAAAAAGCGTGGCAGAAATCAGGGGTTTAGAGAAAAAGACAAAGGTAAAACTACTGACCAGCAGCGCAATATAGATGGCATGATCGCCCGTTTGATGACGCTTGAGTGCCAACAACGCCGCAATCAAAGTACAGATCCCAATCATGCACAAGCTTAGGATGGGGAAAGGACTCCATGGCTCATAGTGGAAGAGATACCCTTGCCATAAGTAGCTAATATCATGCGCTTTGTCATAATCGATCACCAGTGCGCCCCAGCCTATCTGCAACAGCAAAAAGAACAGATAGAGGATGCCTTTTTGTCCCCATAAACGCAGCTCAGAAAAAAGAGTGAGATAAAGTAAATTCAAGCTGAGTAAAGAGCCAAGCAGCACATATTCAAGGCGCGTGGTGCCCATGGTAAGCGGCGCTTGTAGCCGAGTCTGAATAATGTAGTAGGCCACTAATAAAAGCAGCGCGACTCGCGCATTGCGTCCTTGGTGATAGAGATGGCTGAGTAGCAGTGCCAAACCTAACAACACATAGGGCAGTTCAATCAGCATAGGTAGATGCGTCTGATTGAGCCACGACGCAGGCAAACTGACGACCGTCAAAACCACCACAACCAGTGGTAAGAATAATCGACTCTCAGGAAGCCAACATAAAGAGAAAGATAGGCGTGACATAAAACTCACAAGCATATAACACTTGCCCTAGCATACTCCTTTTGTCTTTGTTCCCCAACTAATCAAGCCATTCATGGCATATGAATGAGATCTCACGCAGAATTTGATCTTAGTTCCAAAAAGCAATCGATTAGTTTAAATTTCAAACATAAAAAAACGGGCCATTGGCCCGCTTCTCGCACTGAATTTTACCAAGGCAGTGACTCGCCATTGGCGTGCCAAAATCCGCCACTTTGCGCCAAATCAAGCGCCTCGATGCGTGCGATAATCCCTTGCGCTGACTCTTCTGGCTCAATCAACCCATCAAAATCGACCATTCGGGTTTTCACAAATCCAGGATGAATTTGCGCCACAGCGATACCACGCGGTGCTAAGTCAATAGCCAAGGACTTACCAATGGCATTAAGTGCCGCTTTTGAGGCGCGATAGCCATAGCGGC
Organism: Vibrio stylophorae; assembly: GCF_921293875.1. Classification (NCBI taxonomy): domain Bacteria; kingdom Pseudomonadati; phylum Pseudomonadota; class Gammaproteobacteria; order Vibrionales; family Vibrionaceae; genus Vibrio; species Vibrio stylophorae. Next base: position 148,306 of record NZ_CAKLDI010000002.1, on the reverse strand, counting down.
CACCAGAACTATTATCTTCAATCGATCCCATTCGACTGGTGATGTTCACCACCTTACTACCACGCGTCAAATGGTTGAGCAGGGCTTCTGTCACACGCAGCGGTGCGAGGGTGTTAATGGCAAATAGATCGAGCATTTCATCGTAATGAATATCGCCCAATGTTTCATCACCCCAACAGCCCGCATTGTTAATCAGCACATCGATACGCTGCTCATCCAGCGCAGAAACCACGCAGCGTACGTCTTCAGCTTGCGTGACATCGATGCCACTGATCACTTGCGTGGCAACCGCGCGCAGCGCTGGATCGCAACTGCGACATACTCCGATCACTTGTGCACCTTGGGCGGCATAGGCCTTTGCTAAGGCTAAGCCAATGCCACGATTTGCCCCTGTAATTAATACTGTCTTTGACATTGATTGGCTCCACCTAAAAAAATCAGCATATCAGCTTGCGATGAAGACCCAAGTGATGGGATGCAAAAGTGTGAAATCCTTAACTAGTGACACAATCAGTGGCAAGCTATGCGCTCGTTTTTCTACAACTGAGATGATGATGGATCAGTTTCTCTTACCCATTGCCCGTTGGTGCTACCCGCATCTATTTGAAATCGCGACCGCCTTGGTCACTTGTACCCTGATTATGGTGGGTGTACACATTAACCGCGCCGTACGCGGGCTAGTCAAAACGGCCCACTTTATCGTGCGCACAGCAGTATTTGTGCTGCTCAATGCCTTTGGTTATGCCATGTTGATTATTCATGCCTCACCTTGGTTGGCTCAGGTGCTTCGCCGCCCCCCCCCTTCAGGTTTCTTGGCCGTTATTTGTCTTTGGTTTATTGCCATTGGCATTTGGGCACAAAACAACCGACAAGTATGATCGCGTGCTGATGCATGAAATAAAGATGATCTGCTTCGAAAATTAAAAAAGTCGCGGGTAACTTTTGTTATCGTGATACAAGTTTTGAATCCTTAGACTTGTCGGATGCCTTGCTTGTGGACAAAATTTAACCACAACAACGAGGATCCTTAGATGACAAATTTTACCCATTGCAGCTTGCGCCAATATCCAAAAACCACCGCAATCCTACAAACTTTGATCGAGGTCGACCATGGCAATATCGATTGTCACTATGGTCTTGATGAAGTCGCGCGAGAGCTTAATCAATTAAGCTACAGTCAATCATTTACGGTCAGTTTAAATCGCTCCAGCTTAAGTGTGGTGATCGATCACCCACAACATGACGCACGCGTGATTATCTCGGCCCTCCCCATGCCAAGGGTGATCATTCAACTCGATGAAATGGCGCAAAGCCAACTGCCTCTACTACTGCCTAATCATGTCATCGACCAGATGGCGGAAGAAGCCATTATTATATTGCACCCAGAACTATATGATTTATCGACTGTTTTATCTGTTGCATTGCACCTTGTTCAACAACCCATTGTGGCCTGCACTGCATAGCAGATAAATGACAACACGTTAATTTATTGTTGCAATCGATAATCACTATCAATATCATTCACAAAAAACAACAAAGGAATGATTATGAAACGCCTTCTTATCACTGCGCTCACAGCCTTAACCATGACAGGCTGCGCGCAGCATTCAACAAGCTCACAATTTACCAATCAACAAAAATCAGCCATGGTCAATCATGTCGTTGATGACATTATTGTCGCCAACTATCAATTTATGGATGATCAATTGCTGGCACTTCTTGCAGATGTCCAAGCGCTCGCCAAGGACCGCAGCCCAGCCAATTTAAAAGCTGCGCAGCAATCTTGGCGCAAAGCCCGCATTGGATTTGAGATTGCCGAAGCGCATCTATTTGGCCCCGTGGTCAGCCTTGGCATTGATCCAGCGCTCGATAGCTGGCCCCTAGATACGGAGCAACTTCAGCTCACCATCAATATTGCCAATCAACTCAAAAACAGTGCGCAACTCGATCAGTTCTCTGCCAGCCTCAATGATGATGTGGTCGGTTTTCACAGCGTTGAATACCTTCTTTTTGGTGAAAACAACAACCAGCGCGCAAAAAATATCAGCGATCAACAAGCCCATTATCTCGTATTACTGGTTCAACGCATGGTGAACACCAGTGCAGAGCTTCAAAACAGCTGGCAGCAAAGCTTTGAGCAAGGGCTCGCTTATCGTCAGCAAATGACGCAATACCAAGCTGGTCTTTACGCCAATGAAGATGCCGTGATTGAAGAGTTGGTCAACGGCATGATCACCATTGTTGATGAAGTGGGTACAGCCAAACTGATTGACCCACTGGGCGACTCCATTGCCACTGCGGTGCCTTCGGCTGTCGAATCGCCATACAGCTGGGGCTCAACACAAGACTTTTTCTATAACATCGTTGGTGTGAAGCAAGTTTGGCTTGGTGAGAATCTACTGCTTGAAAAAAACACCCAAGGCAATGGCTTATACCATTACATTGCAAGTAAAGATCAAGCCTTAGCCGATCAAGTCAGCAAAGAGATTGATGAAGCTATCAATGCTATTGTGGCAATTAGCTATAGCCAATATCTCAGTGGCTCTGGCGCTATCCACCGTGCCAATGGTGATACCAAGCAGCTTGCTCTGTTAATTGAGCAAGACGATATTGAGTTTGCCTTTAAATCACAGATCCTCACCAACTCTGGCCGCAAAAAAATTCGCGCCGCCGAGGCCAAATTGGATGCGCTCAGTCAAACATTAACTGAGCAAGTGTTACCACTACTGCAATAAGCGCATTGAGGGTCCCTTGGACCCTCTCTTTATTTCATCCTTTCGTCAATCGACACTTTAAAAAAACACCATGGAAGTAAAACTCAAGACCCAACGATTCTTACGATATGGCGGTCTATTGCTCTGCAGCCTCGTGAGTCATACGGTATATAGCGCCAGTGGCGATAGTTGCCAGCAATGCCATCAGCAAAATGAAATTGCTGAGCTCATTACCAAGCGTGTTACGCACATTCAGTGGGATCAATTGCCCAAAGTCCCCTTTGCACTCATAGAGCACCTCGGCGGGCGCGGTAGTAACACCTCCAGCAATACCTCAAGTAACGCCTTTTCTGAGCCTGATGCAGCACTTTCAGCTCAAGCACTGTCACAACATCTAGCGGGCGATACGTTTTTTGAGACCAATTTTGCCCTGCGCTCACATCCAAACGCTTTAGCATCCGGCCTTGGTCCGGTGTTTAACGACAACAACTGCGAAAGCTGCCACCCCAAAGATGGTCGCTCAGCACTACCAAGGCTGCGAGACGATCTTGGGCAAATAAAACTCAGTGATGCGGGTGTATTTTTGCGGATCAGCGTAGAGCATGAGAACAGTTTCCAAGGAGAGCATGGCCTCGTGCCACGTAATGAAAGCAATCTCTGGGGCAGCCCGACACCTGTGGCAAACTTTGGCACACAACTCTTTCAGCGCGGCAGCATTGAAGGCGGGCAAGGCATTCGAGAGCCGCGAACCAACCGCTTTCATCAACCCGATTTTACTGCCAGACAAAGCGGTTTAGCTGATGTTTGGATGCGCTTTGAAAGTGTGACGGTCAGCTATGCCGATGGCCATCGAGTCACCTTACGAAAACCAATTTTTGAAGTAGATAACCCGCATGATGCGCCTGATGACAGCGATCAATTTGACCCGCACACACCCCAGCGTCAAAGCGCGCTATTTGCCGATAACGTCAAATTAAGCCCACGTATCGGCCTGCCTATTTTTGGTTTGGGTCTGCTTGAAGCGATCCCGGAATCGGCCATTCTGGCGCAAGTCAATTCAGATCCGCGTCGAAATCATGGCATTACGGGACGCGCCAATTGGGTGTTTGATCAGCAAAAATATCTTGATTGTCAAACCGCTCAAAACTGTGAAAGCGAGCCCCCAGTTTCACTGGGTCGCTTTGGCTGGAAAGCCACGACACCAAGTGTTGCCCAGCAAAGCTTGGGCGCACTGCGCGGAGATATGGGCGTCACCAACACTTTATTTGGCCAAGAGTCTATTGCAGATACCGCCCTCTACCAAAAGCTTGTGGCCAACAATCCACAGTTTGCCGCCATGCAAAATAAGGGAATTGAGTCTACGGAAACGATTGATCAAAGCTTAGTCTTTTACGCGCAAACACTTGCGGTACCCGCCCGCAAACTGCCACAACGCAAAGCGCAGCAGTTAGACATTGAGCAAGGGGCGCAGCTTTTTGCCGCTGCTAATTGCAGCGGTTGCCATACTCCAAGCTTTACCACAGGAAAGCATCCCATTGCCGAGCTCAGTTATCGAACCATCTATCCATTTAGCGATTTATTGCTTCATGACATGGGCGAAGGACTTGCCGATGGTCGCCGCGCCTTTGATGCCAGTGGCCAAGAATGGCGTACCAGTCCGCTCTGGGGTATTGGCCGCACAAAATTGGTCAACCCTGCAGCAGGATTTTTGCATGACGGCCGCGCGCGAACCATTGAAGAGGCCATTTTATGGCATGGCGGCGAAGCCCAAGCCTCACGCGCCTATTTTATGCAGCTCTCTGAAAGAGATCGAAAAAAGCTATTGGCATTTGTTCATTCGCTTTAATTTTTCGCTTATTTTTAGAGACTCGCGTTTGTATTCACGCCAATGAACGTGTGATTTACCTATTAAATCCTTTGGCTTTTACGCCCATAAAAAAACGCCCAGATGGGCGTTTTTTTATGGGTTTGTTATGCACAATTTAACCCCCAAAAGAGCAGTGCAGCGCTTGCCAAAAAGATGCCAATAAAGGCCAGTATGGCTAACAACAAACCAAATAATGTGCCTAATAATAGTGATGCACGCCAGCGCTGAATGGGAATCAACATAAACACTCCTTGTTTGATACAAGGAGCATAACACTAGATGTTATTGATATCCATTCTCATTTGGTTAGGGTAATCGGCGCGACTAATGTTCAACATGACGAAATGCTTCAGCTGATAACGACACGGCTTTGATCTGAGCAAATAAAGCATCACCCGTTTTTAATGCCAAATCATCACAGGCCCAGCGTGTCACTTGCGCGTAGAGCGTACTCGGGCCACAGCTAAGCGTGAGTAGCATCTCCCCTTCATAGGGCGTCATCGCTTGCACGGTTACCGGTAAAATATTGCGAATCGAACTTTGTGCTGGCTTTTCTCGCACCACAGAAATATCACGGCTTTTGAGTAACACCCGCACCAGCTCGCCCTGCTGAAAACCGCCCCCCTTCACCCATAGGTAATGATTATCACCAAGGTTTAATGCAGTCATATCATAGGCTTTGTTATGACCCAATGCGCTTGCTTCAATCACAGTGCTATGACTTTGAGAGTTAAACCATGGCTGCATCGCTGAACTTGACCACACATCCTGAAGCGAGCCATGAGCAATCACCTGACCGGCATCAAGCACCACCATCTGCGACGCAAGATGAAGCACTTCACGCAAATCATGACTCACAAAAATAATCGGAATGGATAGACCGTTCGCTAGGGTTTCTAAATAGGGCAACAATTCCTGTTTTCGTGGCTCGTCTAAAGAAGCCAGCGGCTCATCAAGCAAGAGTAACTTAGGTTTAGTGACCAATGCCCGAGCAATGGCAACGCGCTGCTGCTCACCACCAGAAAGCGATGCTGGATATCGCGCCTGTAATGTCTCAATGCCCAACAACCGATTGATCATCGCCACCTCTTGCGCTGTGGCTTTTGCACCATAAGCGATGTTTTTTGCCACCGTCATATGCGGGAAAAGCCGCGCATCTTGAAAGACATAACCAATTTGACGATGTTGCACTGGCAAATAATGCCGCTTTTGGCTGTCACACAGCAGCACATCATCAATCGACATAGTGCCTTGATCCGGTCGTTTCAATCCTGCAATCAGCTCAAGTAGCGATGTTTTTCCTGCGCCGGAGCGTCCAAAAAGGGCTGTAACCCCTTGGCTTGGCAAAGTTAAATCGACATCAATTAGACAGGCGCCCTGCTGCTTTTTCACTTGGATATGAAGCATTAGTGACTGCGCTCCATTTTGCGATGATTACGAGATGTTAGCCAAGTCGCTAACCATAGGGAAGAGAGTGACAGCGCAATGGAAATAATACACAGCCTCGCTGCAGCTTGTTCGCCACCTGGGGTTTGAATGTATTGATAAATCGCTAATGGCAATGTTTGCGTTTGCTGCGGAATATTGGCAACAAAAGTAATGGTTGCGCCAAACTCCCCCAAACTGCGCGCAAAGGCAAGAACAATGCCAGCAATTAAACCAGGCATCATCAATGGCAATGTGATGGTAAAAAAGACCCGCAACGGACTGGCGCCCAGCGTTTTTGCCGCTTGCTCAAAGCGGCTATCAACTTGCTCAAAGGCTTGGCGCATGGCGCGCACCATCAAGGGTAGTGAGACCACAGCCGAAGCCAGCGCTGCGCCCTGCCAGTTAAAGCTAAAGCTCAAGCCCAAATGTTGCCACAGCCACTGGCCAACCACACCCTGCTGACCCATACCAATGAGGAGCAAATAGCCCACCACCACCGGCGGCAGCACCAAGGGCAGATGGATCACGCCATCAAGCAGGTTTTTACCCCAGAACTGAAAGCGCGCTAAAAGCCAAGCCAAAAAGATACCTAAAGGTAAACTAGCCAATACCGCGACCAAGGCCACCTGCAAACTTAGTCGCAGGGCATCATATTCAATTGCAGTTAACACTAGTCTTCCATTTTAAAGCCAAAACGCATCCAAACAGGCTTGGCTTTGTCACTGAGCAAAAATTGATAAAAGGCGAGCACATCCGGGCGCTGATTAAGCGCAATCATTTGATAGTCGATTTGTGGTTGCTTCGCCGGAGGAAAACGACCAATCACTTTCACTTTATCGCTGCTAGCGGCATCACTAAAATAAGCCACACCAAATGCCGCTTGACCACGTTCAACCATCATCAGCGCATTTCTTGCATTGGCTGCTGGCACAATTTTCGATTGTACTTGCTGCCACAGACCAAGAGATTCCAGCAGGGTTTTCGCATATTGCCCTTGCGGCACATGTGAAGGGTCACCCATAACCAAGCGCCCTTGGCCAATGACCTTGGCCAGCGCCGTTTGATCGTTAATCAAAAATGGTTTCATCACACGGTCCATTTGGGTGATCAGCACCAGCTCATTTTGCGCCACCACCACAGGTTTGGCATCTTTGAATGATTTGGCTTTCAGTAGATGATCCATCCACATTTGATTGGCGCTGATAAAAATATCAGCCGGTGCGCCGCGCTCAATTTGTCTTGCCATGGTTGATGAGCTTCCTAAGGAGACCACCACATTGGTGCCATGCTCTGCATTATAGATCTTGGCTAATCGATTCAGTGGGTAGGTCATCGATGATGCTGCAAACACCACGATTTTTTCTTGATTTACGGCCGCCCAAAGCGATGATGAAAAAAACATCAATCCACTGAGTAGCAGCACAAAATAACGGCGCAATAACATAATCACTCCTTGAATGGGATGAACTCAAATTGATATACCAGCGCCATATGGTAAATGCAAGGTAAATAGGGTGTTGATATGCTTGGATATACAGAAGGATCGCGCCCCTCTCAGACTAAAAAAGCCGCTCAATGAGCGGCCTAATCAGGGGTTTAATCTTCGATAGATTAATCGTCGATTTTGCATTGCGCAAGGGTGCTGATATCACTTGGATCGACTTGGCACTCAAATTCAAACCAAGCACCATCGTATTGATCAAGGCCTTCCCAGCTGTAGCCCCACAGTGCCCCAGCCGCCACGGTACCTTCAAGCTCCATTTCATATAATCCATTGTCTAAATCAAGGTCGGCAATCGGCTGACATTCAATAGATACAGCATAATGAACGGATGCATCATCCGTCGCTTGTGGCGTTTCAGATGACAAGGCCAAAATTTCGATTTCAGCCCAATCACCCACGGCGCACTCAATATCTTTATGGACAGTTTCAACGCTTGATAGATCAAAAGTCACCCCTTGCACTTCAACACTCACATTTGGCGTCAAAGCATCAACGCGTCCTTCTGTCGATGCGGTTTCCACTTCCACTTCTTCGGCAACCAAATTATCTAACGTCGAGTCATCGGTAAGCTCCACTTCAACACGCATGCCAACTTTAAGCCACTGATCGGCTAGCTTATCAAATTGCGCCTCAGCAATATCAACAAGATGTTGATTATTAAGCTCAAGTGTTTCACCTGGCGTATATGCCGTGACAATCCCTTCAAGCTCATCGCTCAGCTCATCTTCCGCTTCAAAGTCAATTTCAAGAGCCGTCTGCTCAGATGCAATATCACCAGTAAACACAAACTCGACTTCAAGGAGCGCACCTTCGACTAGATCAGCCTCAGTGCCATCATCAAATTCAGTGTCTGAATCGACAACAAAGGTCACGAGTGTAGGGCTTGCTTCTGGATTTGGATTTGGATTTGGCTCAGGATCCGGTGTTGGTTCTGGCGCCGTCTCATCCGCTAACACGGCCGCGGGTTGGGTTGGCTCTGCTGGCACCGTTGGTTCCGTGGGAGGCGTAGGTTCGGTTGGCGTCGTTGGTTCTGTTGTCGAACCCACAATATCCAATTGCAAAATACCTGTATTCGGATCATAGGCATGCACCTTGCCTTCCACTTCTGCCTTTGTACCATTTGGCGCAGCAGCAACCTCTGTGACATGCAGTTGATCATTTTGATCTTCCCAGCCAAAGACAAGTACATATTGGCCAACCAATGCAGCCAAGTTAGTCACAAAGCCCTCTTCAAATTTCGCGAGAACAATGCCATTGACAGAATAAACCGCGGGTTCAGCATGATTAACCGTCAACATGCCAGCAACTTCCGGATCAAGCTCCAACTGGGTCACCGTGCCATCAGTGGCGGTCATGGTGACATCAACATTGCGTAGCTGAGCAATACGGACACTATTGCCATCAAAGCTTGCGACATTTGCGGGCATCGAATATAGGCCGCCATCTAACTGAATTTTCTGCAAATTGGCAGCATAACCATCGATGTGCCCCGTTTTGGTGACGGTTGTCGAGTCATCACTTGAATCTGAGTTACATCCAACCAGAGCCACGCTGGCAATCAGGGTGGCAAGTAGCGTTTTGTTCATCACAAAATCCTCTTTTGATAGTGTTCCCTTTCCACAACTTCAGTGTTGCAGCTCAAGAAAAATGACGCTGTCATCTTTTTGTCATATTTATTTCATCAAAACAGACCAAAGGAAAATTGCTATCAAGATTCGGTCAAAACCCTGTTGGCGATAAGGGAAAAACGAGAGATGTCATTTCATGAGATTTAAACGGGTGCAACAGATTGCACAAAGAGGTTTATTGGTCGCAGAATTACAATTGCTTACACTCGGTAAAAACCATTCAAAATGTAAATTTTCTTATCGAAATGCAGCGATTTATTAGGCATAACAGGCAAAATGCAATTAATTTGACGCTAGACAAACAATAAACGCCGCAGGTGCGGCGTTTCAAATTCAACTAAAGCGTGTCTGACTAGGTACGATAAAGCACATATACAACATGCCAACCAAATTTTGTTTTCACTAAGTGTGGCGTCAATAGCTCACCAGAAAAGCAAACTTTGTCAAATTGGGGCACCATTTGACCACGGCGAAATTCACCTAAATCCCCCCCTCGTTTGCCTGATGGACAAGTTGAGTATTTTTTCGCGAGCGCTTGAAATTTTGCACCTTTTTTCAGTTGCTTGATGATGTCTTCTGCTTGCTCTTTATGCTTGACCAAAATGTGCAATGCCGCGGCTGTGTTTGCCATACTCTCTTCCTCAACAAAAAATGCGCAGGGCATTGTACCCATGCGCATTCAAATAGAAAGCTGAATCTTGAATTAGCCTTCATCAAACCAATCGGCTCGCCCTTCAGGCTCATAAGTGTGTTGATGCTGGAGAGAGCGTCGCCCTTGCATTTGTGCAAGTTGCCGCTCGTAGTATTGTGCCTGTTCATAGTCACCGGATTGATATGCGGCCTCTCGCTGCTGGATTAAGGCTTCGTAACGCATCGCTTTATGCTCCATAGGCACCTCCATCTATCAGGTTATTCAATTTTTTGGAAAAACAGGGTAATTCGCCCCACCTCGACCCCAAATTTGGTCATCTTGGTTAAATTAAATAGGTGACGCTCATCTTGGCGATAGAGCCAATCATCAAAGTGAATTTCATAGCTGCTGTCATCGACTTCAATATTCATACTGTACTGCCATTGCAGTGCATTACCGTAGCTCACACCCGTAGCCATGCCTAAAATATCGTCCGCCTCTCCTTGGTATTGATGCGCGTCAATCTGTTCTATGCGCCAAACGCGTCGGTCAATGTCACCATCATCAAATACAAAGTCTTCCTCAAGGACTAAAACCCCGTCGTCAACATAACCGAGGATCACCACCTCAAAGCGGCGTGTTTGTTGATAACGGTAATCTTGCACCATGCCCCAAGCGTGAACTTCACCTTGAAAGTATTCAAAAAGATCAAAGGATGGATGGGTTGTTTCGTACTCCTCAATATCTGCGCTGCAACCGCTCATCAAAAGGAGCATCAGGGCCATCGCCCATATTCGTAAAGCATCTCTCATGAACGCGCCTCACCTAACAGCTGCAATCGCAATGTTGGATATTGCGAGTTGGGGGCAAGCCATATGCCTAAAAAAGCGTTAGTAAATGCAGGATCGGTGACCGTACCGCGTAAAAAAATCCCCTGCTTTGTTTGATACCAAAGCTGTCCTTGCTCACCATCAAACAGATAAATCAGCTGCTCACCTTTTCGCACCGATGGGAACAGCTTACCGAGCTGCGGTTGCCACTGCGCAATGTTAAACGCAGAGACTTGCTGTTTTTGCCATTGCGCCACCGTAGCCTCGACAAAATCATCACTGGCAATATTGCGCTTATATATGATTTGCAGCGCCATAGGCTGATGCACCTTAAAGGGCGTTTGCGATATCACGGTTCCTCGCGGTGCACGCAAAGTCGCATCATAAATGGTCCAAATGCCCCAAGTCAGACGCGCTTCACCCACCACAGGCCAGTCTTGCCACACATGCATTGCAGGGGTGAGCGCATCACTTTCATTGGCGTTGACTTTAGTTTCTATGGCTATGGCCTTACTTTCTTTAGCCATGGCTTCTGGAATTGGCATCCAGAGCATCAGCAATGCCAATCCCAAAACGACGCCCCCTTTATTCCGTGGAAAGTGCATGTTTTCCTCCCGCACGCTTGAGCATTCTCACGGCAAGATGATGTAACACAGGGAGCATAATGCCCCACTCAATGGCCAAAATGATCACCGTTGCGTTTTCACCACGCGGCCATGTCACCACACCCAACTTAAATCCAGCCCAATAGCTGATTGCCCCAGCAAGTGCACCAATGACGGCAACAGCAAAAAGACCAAGCTGTTTGAGCACGGGAGTCATCACCAGCAGATAAGCACCAAAGGCGACCCACAAACAAACAAGCCAAAGCGGAAAACGCGGGGTGCTAAATTCAAAGACACCAAGACCACGATTAAGAATATCAAGCACCACCCCAAGCATGGCAATCACTAAGGGCAACCAGATAGGAAAAGAGAAATAACGGTGGATAATCACAGCGTTGACAAAAAGTAGTGCCAATAGCCAAGGCAATAGTGTTTGTTGTCCCAACACGGCCACTAACCAAACCAACTGGAACCATAGTGAATAGACTAGGTATTTCATCCTGACCTCCTCGCCCTAGGGCAGACGTGTCCACGTCAGTTGTACGGTACTGATGCTCCTTGCTAAAAAACCACCTTCGCAATAGCTCAAATAAAACTGCCACAAACGAATGAATTGGTGATCAAAGCCAAGGCTGAGCACCTGCTCTTGGTTGGCGCGAAATGCTTGATGCCAACTCTTTAAGGTTAGCGCGTAATCCTGACCTATATCTTGTAAATCGCGCAGTGCAAAGTCCGTTTGCTGGGTCGAAATGCCCAACAATTGAGAGATCGAAGGCAAAAATCCACCGGGGAAAATATATTGCTGAATAAAATCGACCCCTTGCTGATATTGCTTGGCACGCTGATCGGCAATGGTGATCGCTTGCATGGCAAATCGCCCTTTAGGTTTCAGCAAGGACTGGCAGGCTTGAAAGTAAGTCGGCAAATATTGCTGACCCACGGCTTCAATCATTTCAATGGAGACAATTTTGTCATATAGACCCGTTAAGTCGCGATAATCTTGCATCAGCAAGGTGATCCGTTCGCTTAGGCCCTGCGCCTCTACCTGCGCTTTGGCATATAAATATTGCTCTTGAGAAATCGTTGTGGTGGTCACGTGGCAACCATAATGCTTGGCCATGTAGATCGCCATGGCCCCCCAGCCAGTCCCTATTTCAAGTACATGGTCCGAAGCTTTAAGCTCAAGCTGCTCACATAATCGCGCCATTTTTTGTTGCTGCGCGTCAAACAAACTATCTTCAGGCGAGTGGTAGATGCCCGCGGAATAGAGCATCTGCTCATCTAAAAAAGTCTGATATAGGGCGTTACTTAAATCATAGTGGGCGGCGATATTGGCTTTGGCCGTCGTTTTACTATTGCGCCGCAACAGATGGCCGACGCGGCGCGCCACTTGCGTCAACCAACCCACTTTTCGCTCCAGCCTATCGAGCATCGCCATATTCTCAGCAATCAATTGCACGACTGCGGTTAGATCTGGGCTATCCCATAAACCGTCGATATAGATTTCGCCGGCGGCAATCGAACCCCCTTTCACAAGCTGCGTATAAAAATCAGGATGATGAATATGAATTTCAGCAAATTGGCCTTGCTCACCAAAGTGATAGCGCTCGCCAAATTGCTCAACCAGCACCAACTGGCCACCCTTTAATTGTTTAAGCAACCCATGCACGACCCGCTTTGCCCATCCTTGAGCACGGGTTAACTTTATCTCGCTGACTTGAGAGGTAAGCTCCAACATAACCTTCTCCACTTTTTGTTGTTATTGATCGGCGTGAGGATTGGGGTAGTACGTCGCCCCTTTTCGCCACAGCCGCCATGCATGAATGTAGATCCCCATGAGCACTTTGAGCGTTAACCAAGGCGTTTTGAGCAATAAACGGCCAAGATGTCGCGAGTCAAAGGGTTGTGCCTTGAGTGCCAAGGTGGCATCAAATATTTTGTTTGCGTCTCTCACTGAGAGTTGAATGAGTAATCGCTCATCAAGCGGCCTAACCTGCCAATCATAGGTTTGCTCAATGGGATTGAAGGGGGAGACATGAAACGCTTTTTCATGCTGCCAATAACCCGGCTGATTCGGATCAACCTTGAGCACATAGTAGTGACGTTGTAACCAGGGTGTATTGCTGACCTCTGCAACCAGATATTGCCAGTGTTCCTCCTGGTCGTAGACGTAATAGAAGTTCACCGGGCTAAAATAAAGCCCCCAATAGCGAAGATGACAGACCATCATCACCCGGCCTTTCGCTATCTCATCCCCGGTGATCTCGCCGATTTTCGCAAACACGGCTTGCGTGATATCACCTTGCTGGCCAATATAATCACCTCGCTTAAAGCGTGCAGGATGCCACCAACGCTGACCGAAAAAGCGCACCTCTTGGCTTAACTGCTTTAGCTCTTTGGGATCAATCGCCATCATAAATAGACCCGTGGACAAACGATGCTGCACCGGCGCAAATCGCCGATGGCGAACTTGCCCCACCAGCAGACGACTTTTCATTGCCTCGACGGCCATTAGGCTGCGCCTCGTATTGCCGCGACCTTTGCGATACCTTCAATCACATCTAATGCACTACGCACCCCATCTTCATGAAAACCGTTGTACCAATAGGCGCCGCAAAACCAGGTTCGATGATGTCCATTGATCTCACTGCGAGAATGCGCCGCTAACAATGAACTTTGATTAAATACGGGATGGGCATAGGTGAACTCGCCAATCACTTGATCGGCATCTATCGCCACTTGCGGATTAAGCGTCACACAAAAAGTTTGCCCATGCGCGGGTAATAAACGCTGCAAAATATTCATGTTGTAACTCACCGTCGGCAAGGTTTGCATCGCATCCGCTTCGCTGCCAATGCGATAATTCCAAGCCGCCCAAGCCGCTTTTCGTTTGGGTAGCACACTGGTATCGGTATGAAGCACCACTTGGTTTTGACGATAAGGCATAGCGGCCAAAATCCGCTGCTCAGCATCCGTTGGTGTATCAAGAAGCGCGAGCGCTTGATCGCTATGACAAGCAAAAATCACCGCATCAAAATCCATGGTTTGCTGCGCAAGATGCAAGGTGACGCCATGCTGGTGACGAGACACCTTTTGCACGGGTGTCGAGAGAAAAATGCGATCAACAAATGGTGCCACTAATTTAGGAATATAGTTTTTTGAACCGCCGGGGATCACGTACCATTGCGGCCTGTTCGCAATATCAAGCAAGCCATGATTGAGGAAAAAACGAGTAAAAAAATGCAGCGGGAAATCACGCATATCAGCCATGGAAGATGACCAAATCGCGGCACCCATAGGCAAAATATAGTGATGGCAAAAATAATCACTAAAGCCATGAAATTCGAGAAAATCACCCAGTGTTTGCAGCGTTTCAGCCTGCGAATTCGGCGTATCATGCTGACTCGCATGTCGCTTTGCTAAGCGATTAAAGCGCATAATTTCGTATAGAAAATAATAGAATTTGGGTCGCAGTAAATTGCGTTTTTGCGCAAAGAGTGTGGCCAGCGTGTGTCCATTGTATTCAAGACCAGAGCCATCATGTCGCACACTAAAGCTCATTTCTGTGGCTAACCCTTTGATACCAATCTCATCAAGCAGCCGAATAAAATTGGGATAAGTGCGATCGTTATACACAATAAAACCCGTATCAATGGCGTAATCGCGCCCCTGCTGCGTGATATCTATGGTGGCTGTATGTCCGCCAAGATAATCATTGGCTTCAAACAAACTCACATCATGCTCTTGCGAAAGATAGTAACCGCAAGTCAAACCTGAAATACCACTTCCCACGATGGCAATTTTCATTTGTCACTCCTTGTTAACCAACGAACGCATGCCTGCTGCCAACGCATCGGTAACCGATGGATACAGCGTAAAATAAAGGTAAACCCCCAGGGACAATAAATCGTGCCATAGCCAAGCGCTAACCCACGACGAATGGTCTGCGATGCCTGTTCAACGCTAATTCGCATCGGCATTGAAAAGGTGTTTTTATCGGTGAGCGGCGTTTTCACAAAGCCTGGGTAAATCACACTGATTTGAATGCCGCGCGCAGCCCAATCAAGCGCCATGGTTTGCGCAAAATAACTGATCGCAGCTTTTGATGCGCCATAGGCTTGGGCACGTGGCAGCGGCGTTAGCATGGCACTTGAGGCAACAACAGCAACGCGGTCGCCCTGCGTCAGCTGCGTTTGAATCGCCTCAAAACAGTGCACCACGCCCATAAAATTCACCGCCATGACGCGAGCAACTAAACTGCTTTGCAGCGCACCATCATCGATATATTCGCAATCCCCAGCATTAAAAATATAGAGGGTAGGACGAATCTCTTGCGCAAATAACTGATCAAACGCCTGCTGCACCGCATGTTGATCCGTCACATCAAAAGCCAAGGTGAAGACGCGTCCCCCTGATTGCGCTAGCTCATCGAGCTTAGTTTGATTGCGGCCACAGGCAACCACCTGCCAGCCCTGCGCGGCATAATCTTTGGCCAGCTGAAGGCCGATGCCAGATGTCGCGCCTGTGATCACCACTGTTTGCGGAATCATTGACCCAGCCTCCTTTTGATTGCGCCAATCACCTTGCCAATGAGTGGTAGATGCTCATAAAGCATGGCCCCTAAATCAAAATAATCTCGATGATAAACCACCAATTCCTGCGCCCAGCGAAGCTCAGTCATGCCATCCACTGTGATCAATTGGCCCCTATTTAATTTGGGATGTTGCAGCTGCATTTGCCAGCGCAACACATAAGATTGCTGCGCCTGTGATTCCGCCTGTTCGCCATTCATAGCCTCGCTCTGCTGATGGTAAATCCCAGCAATCACAAACTGGCAATCAATGACATTGTCATACATCGACTCGAAATAACGCATGAGCGGCGCTAAGCCTTGAATCTCGTGGGCAGGATCAATAAAGCGAACATTGGGGGCATAGAACCGCTTTAACTGCGCTAAATTGCTCCGATTCAAGCTTTGATAACAGGCAATAAAATCATCAAGTGGGATCATCGCAGCACCTCGCTGGCAGCGCCGCTACCTGTTACAACACCTTGTTTAGCCGCTTCAAATCGCGCCAAGGCCAGTTCTCGCTGTTTGCGATGTTCAACAATGGGCGTAGGGTAATTAAGCATTACGCCATGCTTTTGCGCCCAAGCATGCGGTTCAAACAAAAACTTATCTGGCACTTTCGCAAGCTCTGGCAACCATTGGCGAATAAATTGCCCGGCTGGATCAAATTTTCTCGCCTGGCTGATGGGATTAAAAATTCGAAAATAGGGCTGCGCATCGCAGCCGCAGGATGCTGCCCACTGCCAACCGCCGTTGTTTGATGCTAAATCACCATCGATCAACTGCTGCATAAAATAGCGCTCGCCATAACGCCAATCGATATGCAGATCTTTCACCAAAAAACTGGCACAAATCATACGCAGCCGATTGTGCATCCAGCCTGTGGCATTGAGCGCGCGCATCGCAGCATCGACAAATACATAACCAGTCATTCCCTGCTGCCACGCTTGCAAGCGCTGCGCATCATAAACTTGCCAATACACATCCCCTTGCGCCTTAAAAGGCCGACCTTTGGCTAATTTTGGCCAAGCCGCCATCAGGTGATAATAAAATTCACGCCAAGCCAGCTCTGACAACCAGCGCTCAGCACCGCTAGGCGCAAAATAAAATAGATCAGGTGTTTGCATCAGCGCGGCTGCTAAGCATTGGCGCGGTGAAATCGCACCAATGGCAAGATAGGGTGAAATTGTGCTGGTGCCCTCTAGTGCTGGGAAATCTCGGTCCTGTCCATATTGAGATAAACGCGCTTGGCAAAATTGGGTCAGCACTTGATGAATCGCCTCATCGCTCACTGGCCAATTTGAGCTGTCTTTTCGAGGCATGATAAAGGGCGAGATTGACGTCACAGACAGCGCTCCCCCCTGCGCAGCTGGCAGCGGCGTTGGTTGGCAATTTAGCTCACGCAATCTATTTCGCCACTGATGATAAAAAGGAGTAAAGACGCGAAACATCTCGCCTTGCTGATTGCGTACCTGACCTGGTGCAATCAAGGTCACATCATCACACCAGTGTTGTTGAATATGGTTTGGTAGCTGCTGGCGCACCGCAGCATCGCGCTGTTTTTCATAGGGCCAGTGCTGAACATTAGCATAAACGGCATGCACCGATTGCTGCTTGGCCCAGCGTAATAACTGCGCGACCTGCGCGCGATAATCCGATACTTCAAAATAGTGAAAAGGCATACCCAATGCTGCCGCTTGCAAAGCGAGATGTTCAAGCCGGCGATAAATAAGATCAGCTTGAATCGCAGCCATATCATGTCGATGCCACTGCGCTGGGGTTGCTAGATATATCAGGTGGATTACCCCGCCACACTTTTCAGCCTCAGCTTGCGCTTGGTTAAGCGCCTGATTATCAACAAGGCGCAGATCCCCACGCAGCCAGACAAGGTGAATGATATTACTCATGACACCGCCTCATGCATCAACGCAAGATTTTGCGCTGCATGCAGACCATAAAAACGAATATCGCTTCCGGTATGCTGTGCCACCTGTCGCAATTTATGTAGCTGAACTGCGGTCAATTTGGCATCGCTATAAATTGCCAACGCCTCGCTGTGCTCAAGTAACACGTCTAATGTGTTCAGCTGCTCGCGCATCCCCTCCAACACGATAACTTGCCAACCTTGCTGACTCAGTAGCAAGGCATGCCACCAACCAAGATGTGCCAAGCTTCCTTGCATCAACACCAAATAAAGCTTTTCGCTACCCTGTTGCAAACTTGCCTGAACCAAAAATTGCGCGCGATTATAAATACAGTGGTGCCAAAGTGATTTCACAATTTCACTGCCAGCCAAAGGCGGCTCATTCAGCCACTGCTCAAGCACAGTAAACAAGCGCTCATGAACCACTTGAATGGGATATTCTTTGATCGCCTCATTTAAAAGCTGCATTGCGCGGCCTAAATTTTTGGCCGCTAAAGCATCATAAATCCCTTTAGCCTGCGCTAAATCCCCCTCTAAAAGATCATCACCATCAAGATTTTTCTCAAGCAAGCTTTTGACATGACGAATGGCAATCCCTTTCTCCAGCAGCGCCATGATTTGCCGAATATTTTGCAAATCCTGCTCGCTGTAAAGGCGATGCCCTTTACCACTGCGCTGAGGATTAATCAGACCATAGCGGCGCTGCCAAGCACGTAAGGTCACAGGATTAACCCCGGTCATGCTTGCCACGTCTCGAATGGCATAAAGGGGGGCATTAGAGTCCATATCTCAGCCTCAAAGTTTCAGGGTAAGGGCGCAAATAAGCCTGACTTTGCAAATAGTCATTGGGATATTTTTTTAAGTAGTGATTAATCAAAGTCAGCGGCACTAAAAGCGGCATATCGCCTTTGCGATAACAGATGATGAGATTGGCCAGCTCCTCTTTTTCCTGCGCATCAAGCTGGCGCTTAAAATAGCCTTGAATATGCATCAAGGTATTGGTGTTATTTTTACGCGAGCTGCGCTTGGCCAAACAATCCATGAAGGCTTGGCGGTATGTTTGAAAAAATTGGTCACTATTTTCTAGCGTAAATTGCGCCACCATGCGGCCAAGGGCGCGATACCCCTGCTGATCGCAGGCCAAAAGCATCAATTTATAGCGCGCATGAAACTCAAACAGCGCAGCAGCGGTGATGCCATTGGCAAAGGTTTGGTTCAAATCGTAAAGGGCGTATACGCGAGAGATAAAGTTTTCACGAAGGACGGGATCGTTCAGTCTGCCATCTTCTTCAATGGGCAGCCAAGGCATCGTTTGTTGCAGCTTGTGCGCGAATAACCCGACCCCCACTTTTTCGTGCCCTTTGCCCGACTCACTGTAAACCGGGACGCGCTCCATACCACATGTGGGTGACTTACTACAAAGTATATAACCACATAGATGAGCAAGCCGCGCTATGGCGCGTTCGCTAAATGCGTTCATTTGCTCTGTAAAGTCCAGCGACTGATCTTTGCTGCCTTGCAAACGAATTTCATCACCATAATTCACCAAACGAATGGTGGGGCGTGGCACACCCATTCCAACGCCAACCTCAGGACAGATCGGCTCAAAATCAAAGTGTCGAGTCAACTCATCGACTGCAAAACGGCTTTGCTTATGGCCGCCATCAAAGCGAACTTTTTGGCCTAGTACGCATGCACTGATACCTACTGGAATCATATCTGCCTCCATTCGTTGTACAAGATTAATTTTTGTACAGTGAAACTATAGGCAATCAGAATCAGTTGTACAAATATTTTTTCTGTACACGATAAATTTTGTTAATTTATCGTTTTCGGCTGACCAAAGCAACAAAGCTTCGGCCTGTCACGAGCAATGACCGCTCCGTCACTTTAGGCGCGGTCCCAAGCGTATAAATATCCTCTGGACTTGCATTGGCCGTATTGATTAAAAGGTGCCAATCACAGCCATCGAAATGCGGTAGTGTAAAGGTGAGCGAGTCCCAATAGGCGTTGTGAATAAAATAGATGTACTCATACAATCGGTGTGAAAACATCGACACCGCCACAACATGTGAATGCGCAGCCCAATCTGGGCGATTGGGCTCAATGCCATGCCAAGCCACATTGAGCTTTTCTACCACATCGTTGAGCGAGCGATGAATACGCTGATCAGCCACCGGATGGCTGCGACGTAATGCAATCAAGCCTTTGACAAAGCGAAAGAGATCGGCCTGAGTTTCCACCAAGGACCAGTCAAACCAACTGATCTCATTATCCTGGCAGTAGGCATTGTTATTGCCCCCTTGAGTACGCCGAACTTCATCACCCATGGTCAACATCGGCGTACCTAAGGATGAAAACACAGTAGCCAACATATTCTTAATTTGTCTGAGGCGAATATTGTTAATCCGCACATCTTGGGTTGGCCCTTCAAAGCCATAATTGGCCGATAAATTATGGTTATCGCCATCGCGATTGTTTTCACCATTGGCCAAATTATGTTTTTGCTCATAGCAGACGAGATCGTTCAAGGTAAAACCGTCATGCGCTGCGACAAAGTTAATCGAGCGCTGCGGTGAGTGCCGCTGCTGTGCATATATATCAGGTGAGCCAATCAACCTTGGCGCGTAATGCTTGGCCGCATCTTGATCGCCACGCCAAAATTGGCGCACATCATCACGAAAACGCCCATTCCACTCATTCCAGCGATCGCCAATAAATGACCCCACTTGATACAAGCCCGCAGCATCCCAAGCCTCAGCAATAATTTTCGTACCGCAAAGCACAGGATCTGAGTCAATAGACCAGAGCAGTGGCGGCTCCTGCATCGGTTTGCCTTTACCATCGCGAGCCAATACCGAGGCCAGATCAAAACGAAAACCATCGATATGCATCTCTTCAACCCAAAAATGCAGCGCATCAATAATCATACGCCGCATAATAGAGAAATTGGCATTGCAGGTATTACCGCAACCACTGAAATTAGAAAAAGCGCCCGTTTTGTTATTTATCATGTAGTAAGCGCCTGCCTGAAACCCTTTAAAACACAGGGTTGGCCCTGCATGGTCCCCTTCACAGGTATGGTTAAAGACCACATCGAGGTAGACCTCAATTTTCGCTTTATGCAGCTCGCGGATCAGCATTTTCAGCTCTTCCACCGCCGTAATACCGGTTCCGTCACTGGCATAATCATTGTGCGGCGCGAAAAAATTGATCGGGCTGTAACCCCAGTAATTTTGCTTTTCATGGGGTGCATCATCGGGATCAAACTGCTGAATCGGCATCAGCTCAACCGCCGTAATACCCAATGATTTGAGATAGGGAATTTTTTCGAGCAGACCTAAATAGCATCCGCGATGCGGCGCTTTGACATTTGAATTAGGGTGCTGGGTAAAACCACGCACATGCAGCTCATAGATCACTGTATTAGCAAGCGCGGTACGTGGCGGCGGTACATCTTGCCAATCAAATCGGTTGGCATCGACCACCACAGATTTCATACCATTGGCCAAGGTCGAGCCCGGCATACTGGCGCTGACGCGATCATATCCCTTAGGCCGTTCAATGGCGCGCGCGTATGGGTCCACCAATAATTTTTGCGCATCAAAAAGCTGACCGCGACGAGGATTATGCGGCCCACGAACGCGATAGCCATAATGCTGACCATGACCAATATTCGCGACAAAAATAAACCAATAGTGACCTTGGCGATGCACCATGGGCTCTAAATCAAGGGTCAAAAAAGGCTCAGGAGATTCAGCGTCACGAAAGAGCATCAGCTCGACTTGCGTGGCATCTTTGGAAAACACACTGAAGTTCACGCCACGCTCGTTGTGCATCTTACAAACCGTGGCACCTAGGGGGGAAGGCTCACCTAAATAGGTCGCAATGGTTCCTGCTTTTAATGACATGATTCATCCTAAAATTAGTCACTTTCATTAAAGGTAGAACCCGCCCCCTATTTGTCTAACGAAATGGCAGGAAAGGAAGAATTATCAGGGGCGTATCACTTTTTCTTGCGTCGCTTGTTCTCACTGCGCGTTTTCAGAATACAAATGCGACGTCATTGAATGGCGAGCATTGAATAGCATGCATTCATTGATATTGTGCTAAACGCTAGTTATTAATAAAACCGTAATGTAAGCCACTGCCGAGCACAGAGGCCGCGACACGATGCTCATATTGTGGTTTAGAGGCGAAGATAAACCACACAGGCGTTGAGAAGCGATAATTGTCCATCGCCTCATCGATCACCAACACCGCTAAGTCTGGGTTGTCACATTGCACTAATATCGCTTTTTGGCCATAAATGGGCATATCCTTGATCACCGAGCGCAATACCTTTGCATTCACATCATCGCCAAACATTAAAGACAACTGATCGGCAATGGCGCCGCGGCTTGGAATTTCAAATACAGCAACTTGCTCGGTTTTTGCCATCGCCTTGGCTTGCACTAACAACTCATCTTTGCTTTTTGTCGATGTCGGCACGCTACTACAGCCAATGAGCAGCAAGGCAAAGATAGAGACGAACATTTGGCGAGTCATCAATCGGCTCCCATCCATTTGTGACCCCCATTGATGTAACCTGTTTAGAGATCACTCGCAACATGATGACTTTTTTTCTTAAACCGAACTCTCATTCTGACCTTTTGACTAACATGGATCACGGGCTCAATATGAGCCAAGTCACCTTCAATCCGTTGTGATCACGCTGCCGTGATTTTTCACGTTTTTTTTGCAGTAAGCTGCGTATAATGTCGGTCACTTTTACGATTCAAATCAGACTATGCGTCAATATATTTTTACTTTCTTAAAAGGCATTGCCATGGGAGCTGCCGATGTTGTACCGGGCGTTTCAGGCGGTACCATTGCATTTATCACTGGCATCTATGACACCCTCCTTGAGAGTATTCGTCGTATTAATCCACGTCTTTGGCCGCTCTTTCGCCAGCATGGATTGGTTGCTGTTTGGCAACATATCAACGGCAATTTTTTGGTGGCCCTAGGTCTTGGCATTCTCACCAGTATCCTGAGTTTTGCTCGTTTGATTAGTTACTTGTTAGTGCACCACCCCATTCCATTGTGGTCCTTTTTTACGGGCCTCATTTTGATCTCTATTTTGCATATTCTCAAACAAGTCAAAGCCTGGCATACCACCAGCATCATCGCCCTTGTTATTGGTGCTGTCTTGGCTTGGTCGATGACCGTGCTACATCCAGTGCAACTGCCTGAAAACAACTTGAGCTTTTTCATCGGTGGCGCCATTGCTATTTGTGCGATGATTTTACCGGGGATCTCAGGCAGTTTTATTCTGCTTTTGCTGGGGCTTTACGCGACAGTTATCAACGCTGTTAAAGCCTTTGATTTTGGTATTATTGCGGTCTTTGCCATGGGCTGTTTAGTTGGGCTTTTAAGCTTCTCGCATCTACTTTCTTGGCTGCTGCGCAAGCATCGCAATTTAACGCTTTGTTTTCTGACGGGTCTCATGGCGGGAACCTTGCCAAAACTATGGCCTTGGAAATTGGCAGATAGCCAAGGTGTACTGCTCAATGTCTTGCCATCGACCTATAGCCAAGCAATGCAAGTCAACTCGCAATGGTTGCTAGCGATTGGGACCGCGCTCTTTGGCATTGCCGCGGTTTGGCTGCTAGAAAAAGTATCAAAATCCGATCCAGCTTAAATTTCCTCGACCTAAATTGGTGCGAGCTCACGCTTTCAAAGCACAGTGCTCGCACCACATCCCGTTTTGCCCCCTATAATCGAGCAGTTTTTAGCTTCGCACCTGCCCTTTGCATGGTGTACCGATACAGGGAGAGTCCCATGGCTGCCAATGCCGCAATCTATTTACCCGTCGACCAAATCGACCCCACCCATGTGTTTGACAAGGTGACGCTCATTCCTGCTGAGAATGCACAAACAGCACACAGTTATCAGATTGATTTAAGTAAAGTTGGCTCAGGCCAGACCATCATTCAGCTCAATGTGATGGAAAAAAGCGTGATGACGCCGCACCTCACCAGCTTTGTCAATTATGTTGCAGGCTTGGATGAACCAGAAGAGCGCCGTTTAACGGCAGCCAAGGTGATTGGCCAAACGCGTATGGTGGTTGGCTTAGTGACCGCTCAAGATTTTCAAGATGATCCTGAAATTTGGCACGCTCTGTTTCGCCTTGCAGGTCACTATCGTGGCTTTGTCTTTGTGCACGACAGTCTTGTGATGGCTAACGGTATGCCACTGGTTGGCCCTTTGGTTGAAAAGATGGCGCAATAAATTGCCAGAGCCTCTCAGGCAAAATAGAAAAGGCGCATGATGCGCCTTTTTGTTTGCATAGAATTTGATTGATATGCACGTTAAGCACAATCAACGAGAGGGTTATGCCTCTTCACCTTCATCATCAACCAATGGTGTTTTCTTTTTCACCATAAAGGGCATATCACCCACATCTTGCGTTTGATAGAAGCGTTTATCGTAATTCTTCGCTTGTGGCTTAGTGCTGCGCTTATTGGCATCTTTATTCGCTTTGGGCGCTGCTTTTTTCACGACTTTTTTGCTTTTCGGTTTCAATCCTTTAAAGCGACCTTTCAAGCCATCCAATACGCTAAATGTGATGGTTTGTTGCAAAAAGCTTTCCACCGCTTTAAAGCTGAACCAATCTTTTGGTCCCACCAAAGAAAAGGCTTCGCCTTTGGCGCCCGCACGACCCGTACGACCAACACGGTGCACATACTCTTCGGCATGTTTTGGCATATCGAAGTTCACCACATGGCTGACATTTTCAAGATCAAGACCGCGCGATGCGATATCTGTGGTCACCAAAATCTTGTAAACCACGCGCTCAAACTGACTCATGATTTGGTTACGGGCGGTTTGACTTAGCTCACCACTCAAACCAACTGCTTTATGGCCCCACTCATTGAGCAGTTTGGCCAAACGATCCGTATCTTGACGCGTCGCCGTAAAAATAATCACCTGACGATAATCCGCTTGCTCAAGCAAACGCTGCAAAATCGCTTGTTTATGATCCAAGTGATCACATAGGTAAAAAGATTGCACGATATCTTGGTGCTGCTCATGACCACTACCCACGGCAATACGCACTGGCTCATTGAGAAACTCATGTGCTAACTCATTAACTTCGGCGCTGTCCATGGTGGCAGAAAACATCATGGTTTGACGTTTACGGTGATTAGCAGCGCTGTTAATGGCGCGAAGCTGCTTGGCAAAGCCCATATCGAGCATGCGGTCAGCTTCATCAAAAATCAGTAGTTCAAGGCCCTGTAAAAAGAGGTGGCGATGCTCTAGATGATCAGCAATACGCCCCGGCGTGCCCACAATAATCGATGGGTTACGCTGAAATAAACGCGCTTGGTCGTTAAAGTTTTCACCGCCCACAACCAGCACGCTTTCAAAGCGCAGTGACGCGGTAAGTTGCTTGAGCTGGCCATACACTTGCTTTGCAAGTTCGCGTGTCGGCGTCAAAATTACCATACGAGCATCTTGACGACTGAGCGGCTTATAACGAATTAGACGGTGTAGCGCCGGCAACAAATAAGCAAGCGTTTTACCTGAGCCCGTTTTAGATGAGGCCATCACATCACGACCCGCGGCTGCCACCGGAATCGCTTTGGTTTGAATCTCAGTGGTGCGATTAAATCCAAAGTGATGAATCGGCTTTAATAAACGGTTGTCGATGTCTAAATCGCGAAATTGCAAAATGTAAGCTCCACAAGCTGTAACAATATAAGAATAGCGGCCAAGTTTACCTTAGCTCAGCACAGTTCGCTCCCCTTTTTTCATAGTCGATACAGACAAAATGGCAACCCCCTCACACAAGGAGTGTGACGCGCCCCCAAGGCACAAATAATGTCATGAAAAATAAAGCAATGTGGTAGCTACGCCATAGTTTCAGTAGATTGAATCCGCTAAGGTGAAAATAGGGATGCGAGCAGAGAGATGAGCCATGCAGTTAGAGCGCGTAGAAATTAGTGGGTTTCGTGGTATACGTCGACTGTCGCTGGATATCGATGAGCTAACCGTGCTGATCGGTGAAAATATGTGGGGTAAATCCTCACTGCTTGACGCCCTTTCCATTGCGCTATCACCCGAATATCTCGATTACAAATTTCGCTATCAAGATTTTCATCGCGACCACCAAATGGGACATGAAAAAAGCTGCGCACTACAAATCGTCTTGCAGTTTAAAGCCAACCATCCAAAGCAGCCCTACCATAAACGTTATCGCGCCCTTGAGCCGCTTTGGTGCTGGCAGGATAAACAACATCCGCGTATCTACTATCGTTTAGTCGCGCACAATAACGGCAAGGTTAAATCCTATCGTGATTTTATCAATGCCAGTGGTCAAGCCATCGAAGTTGAAAATATCAATCGCTGTGTCCGGGTGTTATGCCATCTGCACCCGATCATTCGTTTGCGCGATGCACGCCACCTTCGAGATGATCGTCTTGAGCTTGCCAATACCAGCAGTGCGCAGGTTGAAAAACGCATTCATTCAGCCGCCAAGCGACTTCGCACCATGCCCGGTGATATGAGTGATGCCGAGATCACCAGTGGTTTATCTAATATGCGCAAATTGGTTGAGCACTATTTCGCCTTTAAACCTCATGCGCGTATACCTCAGCCAGGAGAAACGCCAGCAAGTGCTGCGCTATCAAGCCCGCAACAATCATCTTTGCAAGGCATGGCGACTCTCAGCCAGCTACTGGGCAAGAACAGCCATAAACAGAGTCGATTAATTTTGCTGGCACTTTTGAGCGAGTTTATTCAAGCCAAGGGCGATATTCCCTTTGGTAAATCCATCCGTCCCATTTTGGTGTTTGAAGATCCAGAAGGACGATTACACCCCACCACCCTAAACCAAGTGTGGGGGCTGATGCAGCAGCTGCCCATGCAAAAAATCGTCACCACCAACTCAGGTGAGCTTTTATCCTCCTGCGATATCAGCGCGATGCGACGCTTAGTTCGCCAATCAGGGCAAACCCATAGCTTTCAAGTGAAACCGCGAAAAATGTCGGTGGACGAAATGCGCCGCGTCGGATTTCACGTTCGCTTTCATCGCCCTACTGCTTTTTTTGCCCGCGTTTGGCTACTGGTGGAAGGGGAAACCGAAGTTTGGCTGTTTAATGAATTTGCCCGCCTATTTGGCTATAGCTTTGCCGCAGAAGGGATTCAAATTATCGAATTTGCCCAGTGCGGTTTAAAACCACTGATCAAAATAGCCAAGCAACTAGGCATTGAGTGGCACGTGATCACCGATGGCGACATGGCGGGAGAGAAATACGCCGCGACGGTGGCTAATTATGCCAAAGAGACATCACTCACCTACCGTCTTACCAAGCTCAAGCAGCGCGATATTGAACATTTTCTTTATGAAGAAGGGTTTGAACCACTATTTCGCGATATGGCTGGAATCACCCCAAACACCCAAATGCCAGCCAAAAAAGTGATCACCAAAGTGTTGCGAAAATACGCCAAACCAGACGTCGCCATCGCGGTGGTGAACTATTGTGAGCAGCACTTACAGGGACAAATTCCACCGCGGCTCAAGCGTGTTATCGCGCGATTGGTGGGTATGGCGCGCAGCATGCTCTAACGTATCGCCAGTATCAATGCCAAAATTTTTACACAGCGCACTGACCTGTTGTTGTGATCTGTTGTTATCTATTATTGCTCACCTCTGTTAACTGCTTCACAGCCAAGTAGTGGCCTTGTCGCATACAATAACATGGTTATATATATTCATTTTTTCAATTAGATAGCAGTAAAATGAGCCGTAATTTACTCACCGCGCATCGCGCTTTTTTCCAAATTCTATGCGATGTGGCCAAAGGGCTCTCCATTGATCAAGCCGCGGCACTTTGCTGTGAGCAGATTAGCCATCAGTTTGCTCTCTCATGTGCTTTTTTCATGCCATCTAAAACCAATGACAGCAAGGTGTTGGTTGCGCAAAGTTTGCTCCCAGACGAGCTGGTCTGCAAAATTCATGAATTAAGCGCCCTTGAATTAGACCCTGCCCCCTTGTTAACACCAGCGCCAAGCTCATCGCAATGGCAGCACTGCCAACTCACCGCAAACGCCACCAGTCGCTATATCCATCAGCAGTTGCAACAACACGGATTTAGCGAAAGTTGGCAATTGACACTGAACACTGGGCCGGCAACAAACACAGCGGTGCTACTTATCGCCGCGTTTGAACCCCTTGCGCATGCATCATACATCGATGAAATATTTTCACTGTGCCAGCAAGTGCTCAATGCCGCGCTCATTGCCAACGCAGAGCGGCAGCGACTACAAGATGCCGCGACCCTGGATTTTTTAACTGGGATTGCCAATCGGCGCGCCCTTCGCACCGATCTTGCGCGCATGATGGCGCAAAGCCAGCGACAAAAGCAGCCCATCGCGCTCTTTTTTATTGATATTGATGATTTTAAACAGGTCAACGATCACTATGGTCACGATGTGGGCGACCAAGTACTGATTCAACTAGCGCGAAAACTGCAATCGCGCTGCCGTGCCATGGATATCGTCGCCCGTTATGGTGGCGATGAATTTGTGATGGCCTGCCCCATCAAACACAATGAGGATGCCGAGGTGATCTCCACGCGATTGTATCTCAGCCTCAAAGAAGCCATTTTGACTCAATCTATCGCGATCCGCGCCAGCATCGGCTGCGTGATTTGGCAACCGGATAAACCACAAACCATTGAAGAGCTGATGGCACTAGCAGATCAAAGCATGTATCAGCAAAAAACAGAGCAAAAACCAAACACGCAGGAGCCATTGACACGATTTACCCTGCGCAACCTTTAAGTTCGATGGTTCATTTATGCTCGTTTAGTGCCAGACTCAACCCCAAACACGAAAGTGAAGCTTTCAATCATAAAAAACCACGCCAATGCGTGGTTTTTTATGACTCGGAGTGCCATTACAGATGCAAGGCATCACCGTAAGGCAAAGCCAGCGCCTCTGGGTAATCGCGCTCTTTCGCAATTTTACTGGCATGGACCACCACATCCGCTTCGCTCAGTTGCGGCAAGGTCGCCACCCGATCAGCGCACTGCCACTGCGCCAATAATACCTCTGCAACTTCAAGCGCTGAAGAGCCCTTGACAATTTCTGCACGAACATAGTGCGCGTCACCAAAGGAGATATCCGCCGCGCGCAGTGTGACATCATCACCAGGGATCTGCTGAGCGCCAAAAAGCGGCAGGCCAGCAACCGTTGCCGTTGCAAAACCTGGAATATATTGACTGAGATGATCAATCGCACGCTGCGTTCTGGCCTGCACTTCCTCTGGCTGCCAGCTACCCTGCAGTTTGTCAGTAAAATGTGCGGCAAGACGCGGCTGCGCATCATCCGCTTTGCTCGCCACCAGCCCCTGCTCAAACAACGTAATATCCTCTGTCATCCCATGCAGCTGAAAATAGCCCTGAGGATAGGGGGTCAATTGCGCCATCCCTTGCGGCGTACCGCGCTGACCATGAATAATCACCTCCGGCCATTGTGCTGAAGTTTGCCAGTGTGTGACATAGGCCGCCTTAAACTCCACCAATCGCTGACGCGCTAAGCCCAATAAATTATCGATTTCACCGCTTTGATACCCGGCGGCATTGATCAGCCAATCGACTTGGCATTGCTTCGCAAAGTGCTGAACATAATCAATCTGCCAACCCTGACTCTTTTTGGTAATACCAGTCACTTTCGCGTTAAGGTGCAAATGACAAGACTCCGATTGCTGCAAACTTAATTCTGCAGTAGCAGCTAAGCGAAAAACACTCCAACCATACTCTTGGACCAAAATCAGCGGCAATTTCATCTGCGTGAGATCAAGGCCTTTTGCCACAGGAATCATCCACTCGTCTGCCGTCAGTGGCATTTTCGGCGTTGGTCGGCAAGCAAGTGCCATCAATTTCGCTTCATCATAAAGCTGAAAATAGCTCTGTGCAGGCCCCATAATCGCATTGGCCGAGTCTTCTTCAATCAACTGAGCATACGCAGCTTGCACCACTTGTAAACGTGGCAACAGGTCATCAGGCTGACCGCTATCATGCTGCGGAATCGCAATCACCGTTGGACGACGATTGATGGTATGCGGAAAAGTGCGCGCCGATGCAATGGACTGACGCAATAAGGTGACACATTGCTGCTCTGAAATTTCACGATACAGATTTCCACCCGCGTGCAAATGACAAATCGGCGGTCCACTTACGAGACGTGAGCCTTGTTCAAAAAGATGAACCTGAATACCTGACTGCGCAAGGCGCATTGCAATTGTGGTGCCAGCGACGCCACCGCCGATGATCCCAACACTTGGCGTTTTCTCTATCTGTTGATTCATAATCTATCGTAAAAAAGTGTCCCTTCTCGATTGTACGTGGCAATAGGTCTGAATAAAACCATGGGGTTAGCAGGGGATCTGCATCACTGCGCGCTCGCTCTGTGAATTTGCCAAATATTTCTCATCTCACACCATTGGACACGATTGCATTGCACCATATTCGTGTCTGGCTCACAAATCCATTTGCAGAGTTTTAGCTGCATCACGAAATTATATTTCTACACTGGAGGATATCCTCGGTTCGCGTATCTTTAATTTCACGAACGCAACGCGAGTCTTTGTTATCTATTTTGTTTTGGCCAATAAAATAAATAACGCCTGACTTTAAGTTGTATCCCATAAAAAAGCCAACCCTCGGGTTGGCCTTTTTATTTTTTAATAAAAATTAAATTATATTTATTGCGCAACCCAAATCAATTCATCCACCGCATAACCCAGTATTGACGCCTGCTCAATAAAATCTTTCTTCACTGCATCGCTGACTTTTGGGGTTCTTGAGAGCAACCATAAATAATCACGATTGTAACTTGTTACATATGCATATTGATAATTTGAATCAAGATGAAAAATAACATAAGCGCCATAGAAAGGGCCGAAAAATGACACTTTTAAATGGCCAATGTTTTCTGTGGAAATAAGTTTTGCCGTACCCTGTGCGCGTTGCCATTTGCCTTCCGCATTGATACCACGATTGATCACTTGCAAGTCGCCATCATCAGATAAAGCGTAATCGGCCGTGACCTGGCTAAGACCCTGCTCAAAATCGTGATCCAATCGAGCGATCTCATACCAAGTCCCTAGGTAACGGGATAATTCAAAGTTTTGTACTGGCGTCACACCCTGCGGCGCATGGGTACAACCAAGAAATAGCACACAAAGCATCAATAGTAGGCTGCGCATACAAACGCTCATCCTGAGTGAGTGATGATTTGACCTTAGTGTGCTTTGCTAACTTACGCAATCAAGGCTGACTTGCGCAATCACGCCAACTTAAGGGTGGCGTTCATCTCGTTGAATTTCGACAAATTCACCTTCAATCGTTTGGTGTTCATCTGACGAAACGGTGGTCTCGGCTGAATGCCGATTTTTTGTTGATGGACCTTGTCCAGAAAATAGCCCAGTGACTTTCACAATCATGCTCAAGACAACTTGCGTCACCATGGCAAAAATCAGTACAACAAAGGCGGTGGTCATAGCAAACAGGAGTAACAAACCACGAATCAGTACTTGCATTCATCCTCCGAGAAAAGAAAGGCGCAGCTTAAGCTACGCCCATATGTTAGTGCACGGGTGCGTCGTTTTCTGCGTAAAACTGAGCAAAATGTGCTTCAAGAACCTCAGGGGTTAACTCCCCCTTTGCTTCAAGCGCTTTGAGCTTTTCTACAATCGTGCGCTGCTCATCTAAACTTGGCAAAGCCACTTCTGGCTCATCGCTCATTTCAAGCGCTTTCAACTCATCTTCAAAACTTTTCATCACGATTCCAACTCAAGAATAATGACTGGCATTGTACTGATTCCAGTGGCAAAGGCCAATACTCTGCGCGTGCATTCAAATCATCATAAAAAGTGTCAGATTCACCAGACAATTTATGTCTATAGTTACTGACAGGGTTCTTAACAAGATCAAGGAATATCTTGTGTTACGACGTCTTAAGCCACTATTAATCATCAGCTTACTCTTGGCTGCCATCGTCCCGCTCACGCTCTTTGCTTATATCACTTTAGATCGCACCGAGCAGATCGCATCGACAGGCATCACCAATGAGCTCAATGAAAAAAGCTATCTCGTGGCACAGCACATCGAGCAAGGTATTCAACGGCATATTGATCTCACCATCACCCTTGCACGCTACTTAGATACTCATGCATCAGATCTTCAAGCGCAACATTTCACGCCGCTTTATCAAAGCCAAGCGGAGGAAGTCTACGCGGCATTTCAGCTCAACAGTCAAAACGAGTTACAGCCCATTTATCAAGCCTCATCAGCATCGCGCAAACCACAAACGCTGCCACTTTCAGCGCTCCAACCACAAATTATTGCGCTACAAAAAAAGCGATCGCTCAGCCAAGCGCCCTATTTTAGCCAATTTGTTCAACTTCAAGGTCATGCATATCAATTGGTCATTGCGCCTTTTTCCAATAGCCCCCATGAGCTAGTGATCCTTTTTGATCTCACTGATGTCACCCAAACGCTCAATGCATTTTCTCAGCGAATTAAAGGCTCAGAAGGCACTTTTTTAATTAACCTTGAGGGTGAGGTCATTACCTATTCTGAGCATCGAATGCAAAGTGAATCCCTGTTTGAACATTTGCAGGGCAGCCAAAAGGCGCTGCTAAACCTAATCAATCAACAGCACTATGGTCATTTAGAAATCGGTCATGATCATGGCAAATCTCATATCATCGCCTTTGCTTATCCTGACCTTAGCCGAAAACAAAGCGAGCCTTGGGCATTGATCGCCTTTGCTCCGACCCAAGCGATTTTGCAACCCGTCTCCGAAATGCAGCAATTTTATTATCGATTTGGCCTACTGACTCTGCTGCTTTGTTCACTCTTTGCGCTGCTACTCGCACGGCGAATGAGTCGACCACTCACCCAATTAACCGACCAAGCGAAACGCTTTCAAGTAGGCGATTATCATGCGCACCCACCCATGCTTGAAATAGAAGAGTTTGGTATTTTGCGCCAAGCGCTCAATCAAAGTGGCGGTGTGATTCAACGCGAACAGCAAGATTTATTGGCACAAAAAATTCGCGCAGAAAGTGCCGACCGAGCTAAATCGGCCTTTTTAGCCACCCTTTCCCATGAAATTCGCACGCCAATGAATGGCGTATTGGGTCTGGCCCAACTGCTACTCAAAACCCCGCTAAATGAGAGCCAAACGCACCACTTGGTTCAGCTCTATGACTCAGGTAATCATATGATGACCCTGCTCAACGACATTCTTGATTTTTCTAAAATTGAGCAAGGCAAGATGCAGCTGGATCCAACCCACTTTCTGTTTCATGACATTATCGGCAGCGTAGAAAGTACCTATCACTCGCTTTGCAAAGAGAAAGGTATTGAGCTGCTCATTGATAATCAAATTTCACCGCAGCAATGGTTTTTGGCAGATAAAGCGCGCATTCGCCAAATCTTATTCAACCTACTCAATAATGCCGTCAAATTCACCAATGAAGGACGCATTGATGTCCATATCGGCCATTCAAACAACGACCCACAGCAAATTGAAATCCGAGTCAAAGACACAGGCATTGGCATTGCGCCAGAGCGAATCAAACAGATCTTTGAGCCCTTTACGCAAGCGGAGGTCTCCACTACGCGTCAATTTGGAGGCAGCGGTCTAGGGCTTGCCATCGTTCGTCAGCTTTGCCAAATGATGCAGGGCGATATCGACGTTGAAAGTATTTTAGGTATTGGCACACAGTTTCGCGTCACCTTACGTGTCGATAAAGGTCAAGCGCAGCAAAAACGAGATGCCAATAGCCACAGCAAACTCGATTGCCGTGGCCTAAAGGTCTTAATTGTCGAAGACAATAAACTCAACACCATGATTATTGATGCCTTTCTTAAACAACGAGGCTTTGAAACCAGCTGTGTTGAGGATGGCCAACAAGCCTTGGATATGTTGGCTATACAAGATTTTGATCTAATCTTGATGGATAACCATATGCCCATTATGGATGGCAAAGTCGCAACCCGCCGTATTCGTCAACTTGAAGC
The DNA here is from genome assembly GCF_921293875.1 of Vibrio stylophorae. Classification (NCBI taxonomy): domain Bacteria; kingdom Pseudomonadati; phylum Pseudomonadota; class Gammaproteobacteria; order Vibrionales; family Vibrionaceae; genus Vibrio; species Vibrio stylophorae. The sequence continues at coordinate 114,523 of NZ_CAKLDI010000002.1, read as the reverse complement.
GCCACAAAAAAGTGATGTGGTGATTCTTGCTTGTACTGCCGATGCCTTTGAAGAAACCAAAAATGCCATGCTTGAAGCAGGCGTGGATCACGTCCTTACCAAACCACTGGATGAGCGCAAACTTGATGATGCACTGGCGATGTTTCGCCATCGGCTCAATCGACTCGAGCGCATCGAATCAACACCAACTGCGCCTCAAGGAAAGAACATGAACAGCACAGAACAAGCAACAAAGGATTTGACACAGCAGGCTCATGAAGTGCCGCCTTTGGATTTTGACCAATTAATGGATCGCTTCGATCAAGATGAAGAGATTATTAATGCTTGTCTTGCCATCTTTATTGAAGAGAGCGAGCTGATGGTCAAACAATTGAAACAAGCTCAGCAATGTGAAGATTTAGGGGACATCGCATTGATTTGTCATAGTTTTAAGGGGTCTGCAGCCAATCTTGCCGCCGAGCCAGTGCGCGCCCTCTCTGAAGCCTTGGAGCGCAGTGCAAAAGCCAAGCGCATGCCAAGTGAAGATGATTTTGAGCGTTACTATCAAGCGATTGAACAGCTTTGTCAGTTTGCCCTCCAGCGCTGTCAAATCGAGTCTTAATCCATGTGGTTTACCAGCAAATTATGCCTTCCGCCGCGCCGAGACGGTACCATTGTACGGCCTCGGCTTTTGCGTTTATTGGAACAAAATAAAAATAAACACCTGATTTTGTGCCAATCCCCCGCAGGCTTTGGTAAAACCACGCTGATCGCCGATTGGCTCAGTAATAAAGAGCGCGTGGCATGGATTTCATTGGATCCACAAGATAACGATATTCAGCTATTTCAACGCTATCTCGATGCCGCCATCGATGGCTGCTTTCAATCCACGCAAACACAAAGTACGGCGCCACTTTCCACAGCCAGCGATTGGACACTCTTCCATCAACAGCTATACGCCAGACTCGAGCCGCTAGACACCCCCCTTTATCTGGTGCTTGATGACTATCATCACATTGAAAACAGTGCGATACATCAATTCCTTCGGCTTTTACTGCAATATCCACCGCAATGCCTACGTCTACTGCTGATTACCCGTCAAGAGCCAGCACTTGGCATTGCCAATTTGCGAATTCGAAATCGTTTATTTGAGCTTAATGCCAATAGCCTTGCCTTTAATGCTAGAGAGTGCCAACAGTTTTTTCAGCGCCGCTTGGGGCATCGACTGAACCCGGTCGAAATTGACCACATTCTTTTAAAAACAGAAGGTTGGCCCAGCGCCTTGCAGCTGATTGCGCTGCACAATCAGCAACTTAACCATACACCAGCGCAAGATTTTTCACTCAACCATCAGCATCTTTGGTCTTATTTGACTGAAGAGGTGTTTGAACAACTCCCCGAAGCACATCAGCAATTATTGATGCAATGTGCCGTCTTTGACACCTTTAATACGGCGTTAATTCATCATCTCACGCAAGATGAAAATGCAATGGCGACAGTTGAGCAACTGAAGCAACAGGGACTGTTCATTTACGCCATCGACCAAGAAGGCCAATGGTTTCGCTTTCATCCACTGTTTCATCAATTTCTCACCCACCAGCGACAACTCAAACAAGCTAATTTAGAGTCCCACCTGCATCGACTTGCTTCCAGTGCATGGCAACAGCAGCGACAACTGAAATCTGCAATGAGTCATGCGCTTAAAGCCAAGGATGTGGTGTATTTGCAAGAGCTGCTGACGCTCTCTGGTTGGGCGCTCTTTCAGCGCTGTGAATTTGAACTATTGGAACAGGCTTTTTTACAAATTCATCAAGTCAAAGCGCCACTGTCTGAGCCGCTGCAACTTTTGTGGGCGTGGCTTCTGCTGTGTAAAGATGGCGAGCAGGCCTGTCAACGCTACCTAGATACCCATGAAAATTTAAACCCTCACAATCGTTGGCAAGCAGATCGCACCACATTAACAGCGCTACTTGCCATTTATCGCGGCGAATGGGACAACGCCGAAACATACATGAATCAAGCAGCCAGCTATCAGAATCATCAATTTAATGTCAGCCAAGCAATGAATCTTATTATTCGCGCGCTGCTGCTGGTTATCTCTGGTAAACAAAACCGAGCGCGATCTCTTTTTCAACAAGCAGAAAAAATGGCAATTCAGCAGCGCTATTATGGTGATGCACTCTTTGCCATGCTCTATCGACTACAACTGCTGATGAGTGAAAATGCACTTGATGAGGCCGCTCAACTCAATTTGCAAATTCACCAATTGGTCCATAAGCAGCAGTTACAACAGTGGCCAATTTATGTTGACTTAATTGCGACCGAACAGCTACTACGGATAAAACAGGGTCTGTCTTATCAACCTGAGCGTTTAGAGCACCTACTCCAAGCCAATCAAGAGCGCACCGTCTGCTTGGGACAGCTACTGCAACTCATTCACACCGCGAGCCTCTCGTCATCAGAAATGACGCGCGCGCTCTTGGCTGAATGCGAGCTTCAGCTACTCTCACCGCTACAGCAACAATTTTGGCAAGCCGAATATGATGCGCAGGTGTTGCTGCAAATTCGTGAACAACCGATAGCAATTGCCCAGTGGCTTAAACAGCGCAGCCACCAGCTCAAACAAGCCAATTGGATGTGGTCTCAATGCAGTCTCAATCATCTTTTGGCGTTGATTCTGCAAGGCCAACAAGAACAAATACAGCATTATCAAGCCCTTCGCGCCGAACTTTTAAAACAGCAGCCCACATTATCCATTGAATATTCTGCGCGCCTTGCCATGCTGAGCTTACTCACGCGCCCGCCAAAACAATCGCAGGCCCAAGAGTTAAGCACCGTGCTTGATCAATTGACAAATACAACCCCTGGCGAGTTATTACAATATCGTGCTTTGTTAATGCCCTATATCCTGCAACACCACCACTTAGTAACACCGCCGCCGCTTCTGCAAAGCCATTGGCCAAAAGTCGCTGAAGCCTCTGCGCCCTCGTTTTTCCAACATCCTTTTAACGCCGCTGCCATCCAACAGTTAAGGCAGCAGCCACAATTTCCACATTTTTTAACGATTCAACCACTCACCATGCGTGAATGGGAAGTGCTTGGATTTATTTATATGGGACTGAGTAATGAAGAAATTGCCGATCATTTAGGCGTGGCGGCCACCACCCTAAAAACCCATATACGCAATCTTTATCAAAAGATAGGCGTCACCCGACGCAAGCAAGCAATTGATTTTACAAATCAGTTAACCTTGCTGCTCACACCAGATAAAAACACGGCCAAACTCATCAATTGAAGCGAAACATGATGTAACAGCAAAATGCTGCTTCATCGGCAAATTTAAGCTGGTGTAAAACAGAGGCTGATATTTTTTCAGGACTCAAACATGACTCGTTTTTCTTTTTTGAAGTGGCCTATCCTCTGCCTGTCTCTGTTCGGTGGTATGGCCGTCGCGGGCGATCGAAATTGTGCGCATATTGACAGCTGGGATAAAGCACAAGCTTATAATAGCGGCGATCGCGTCAAACAATTGGGCGTGGTTTATAGCGCGCGCTGGTGGACGCAAGGTGATGCGCCTGTCAGTCATCATAAAGAGGGTAAAGCCTGGAAAAAAGAAGGCAGCTGCCAGCTACTGACCAAACCTCAGCAAGACAATGATATTGAGCTAGAATCCAATGTCCGCCAAAGCATTATTGTTAAAGGCCAGTCGATTGAACTTTCAGTCAAAGTACCGCTAAAAGTTAGGCAGCTCAAATCTGTCGATTTCTACTATAACGGCCAACATATTGGTAGCCGTAACAACCGTCCCTTTACGCTTGAATTCACACCGACTCAAACTGGTAAAGCGCACTTTAAAGCACGTGTCACTTATTTAGATAATCGCAGCCAAACCACGCAAATTCTAAAATACCAAGTTCGCAATCAGGCTGGGTTGTTACCAAAGCCAGATTTCGATGACGATAACGACAATGATTACAATCAGTCTTGCAAAGCTAGTCGCTATCGCGCCGGCGCACAATATGACAAAGGCGATCGCGTAAAACACAAAGGTAAAGTATTTCGCTGTAAAGTGCCGGGCTGGTGCTCACAAGAAGCTGAATGGGCTTATACGCCTGGTACAGGTGATCACTGGCAACAAGCTTGGACTCAGTTAAAACATTGTGGTGATGCATCGCCTGATAAAGGCCCTTGCAAGGCAAAGAAATTTGTCTTGGGTCGAGATTATCAAAAAGGCGATCAAGTCCGCTACAAAGGGCGTACCTATGAATGTCTTGTCGGCGGTTGGTGCTCCCAAGAAGCTGAATGGGCTTACACGCCAGGCAAAGGCGATCATTGGCAACAAGCTTGGAAAGAGATAGCGACTTGCCGTTAATAATACCTAAAATAACAAAAAGGCCACTCATGTGGCCTTTTTGTTATCTGCATCATCATGATGCCCGGTATTGATGCTGCACTTGATAAGCCACGCGACGGCTTAAACAACGATAAATAATGTAAAGCACCGTAAAACTAATCAAGGTATAAAGGATAAAGATAAAAGAAAAATAGAACCAACTTTGCTCTCGCATCACGGATTTCACCGCAATAAACCCGGGTAATAAATGCTCAACTTGCCAATATAAAGCAAAGGTACTGGCAAGCAGCGGAATCGAACATAAAAAACTAAACAAGGTCAACATATATGCTGCTCGAGCGCTTGGGGCACGTTTTTTTTCAATAACATAATGTAACATTGCACCATAAGCACCCAACCACAATAGCGCTAAACTAATTTCGATATTAATTGGCATATTAACCGCAGCACAAATCAACACGTAAGTATTGATCGCACAAAAATAGTAGCCACAAAAAAGCCCAATATATCGATAAAGTTTGCGACTGTTTGTCTTCGATTGCGTCATTCATCATTCCGGGTTCAATTCGGTATTCTTAATATACTCAGCAATTGATTCGACCACGAATCACGATGAAAACAACAACGAAATTCTCGAAATTATGTTGTTACTGCGTTGTTACATTACAAAATTCTGCGACCCATATAGACAACGTAGCCTGTCCGACATTTATTTCACCGTCTCTTCACTCTGATAAGATTGCCGCGATTGCTGGGATTCAATCGGCGGTGTTTCAATGGGAATAAATTGGCCGCGCGCCATGGGATTGGATTTCGATTCTTCTATGATCATCTTCGCATCTCGCGCCTGCGCGGACACATTGTCCTGCCCTTCGATGGTTGTGACTGGCGCAAAATGAGGCCGTGCAATATAGTCAACGGATTGCACTTCATTGTGTTTATCTTGCTGCTGCGGCACCACACTTTTAGGGATGGTTGCAGACTTTGGCTGTGTGGCTAATGTATTTACCTGTGGTATAAAGTCACCAGATTGGCCATTACTTGTATCACGGCTGCTTTCTTCAGCCACAATGCTTGTTTGACGAAGCCCTGTCCTTGGGCCTTGATATTGGAAAATCGCTAACTCCTGTTGCCACAGTTGAATCAGCATCAGCTGCTGCTGCAGCTCTGCTGGATAGTTACCAAATTGTGCCGATTGCGTTTTCAGTAATTGTAATTGCTGCTCTAAATACAAATACAGTGCTTGCTGAAGCTGCGGCCAAGTGCGATCCCCAAACAGTAAATATTCCGTGGCGCGCGCCCAGTACTGATATGCTTTGGCATTGCCATTTTTTTCTTCTGCCGCAGATGCGAGAACCAACGCTAAACCAGCCATTTGCCAGCGCTCAGTCTCCTCGGCATCACTTGCTAAAATGACAGCGCTACTTTGATTAAACAATCGCGCGCTCTGCTGATAATCACCCTGCGATAAGAGTAATGATGCTTGCGTCATTGCGCCTAACTCAAATTGCTGCGCATGGCACCAAGAGAAAAAGAAAAAGAAACTGAACAAAATCATTAATTTTCGCATTATTCAAACCCCTTGGCATGACACTGCCCTGGATGGTTAAAGCGATTGAACCGGCGAACATCACGATACTCTTTGCTCTGCGCTCGCTGGTATAGTTTGCCCTGTTGCTTATATAGTAATGCCGTAAGCACCGCAGTATTGGTTTGCAGCGAAATGCTTTTTTCATAGGCACTACTGTGCTCATATCGCCCTTCATACCAACCCCGATCCGCTTGATAAAGCGATTGCACCAATAGCATCAACTGATCGGTATACTCAGTGTCCCACAGTGCCCACATCTGAAAAACGGCGCGGGTGGAAACCAAAGCGGCTGATGGATAAAACTGACCATCGTCAGCTAAAGTCGCCCATGGACTGCCTAATGCATAAAGAGTGTCGTAAACAAAATAGGGGGGCTTGGAAAGAATATGCTCTGCGCGCGCGGTGTAGATTCGCTCATGTCGCCAGCGCTGCTCTTGAATTTGATAAACAGATTCTGCTATTTGAGCAAGCTGCGCTGCACTATGGTATGAGTCTTGTGAGTCATGATCATCAATTTGATCCCAATTAAACTCAAGACCAAGCTGCCAATAGGGGGTTGCTAAGACTGGCCTAAGCACATCGTAATAACGGGGATCTCGGCCATCAAATAACAAATCGATGCCATAAAAGGTGATGGACTCATAGGGCTCAAGCGACATGGCGCGATAAGGCACAATATTCCAGTCCAGATAGCCATATGCGGCATATTCCTCAGCGCCCAATCGACCTTCTTTGTATGGCGAAATCTTGCCTTGATGAATACTCCCACCATAGAGCAATCCATCCTCTCCAGTGAGCATACAAAAATTCCAGCGCAGCACCGCTTTATCAATATATTCTGAAAAATGAGGATAACGCTGTTTAGTGATCGCCAGCCAAATCAAAAGTCGACCAATATCTAACGCTGACCACCCTACTTCTCCGGGCTGATTGCCATAATCCACCATCTGCCCGGTGGATGCGTTGTAAACCTTGTTGGGCACACCCGCTTGAGTCAATGCCATCTCATTTAAAAAGGTCATCACCTTGGTGAGACGCTCATCATGCTGCTTATCATCAATAAAACCAAATTGATGGGCGGCAGTAAGCGCCGCCAAATAATCCGCAAGACCCGACATCGTAAAAGTCGGGTAACGATCCACTGTGTTGACCAGCCCAGTTTGTGTTTGCGTGTTATTTTCAAAATAACGCCATGCAATCTTTGCCCACTGCAGCTCCTGCGCCGTGAGTGCGCCGTGCCGCCCTTGGCGAATGAGCTGCGAGCGCTCAATAGCACTCATGCCATCTTGCACCTGCTCGACTAAAACGCCACAACCCACCAGGCTATACAGCAGAGTCACCCATAGCAATTTACGCATGGCATACCCCATTAAGGTGCGGGGTAAAGGGTATCGCATCGACGATCATGCCCCGAGATCAATCGCGCATTGGGATCGCAATTTTGAAAGCTCGGTTTGGGTTTATGAACCTCCAAGGCTTGAATCGGTAGACATTGATTCGGATGGCTAAATGGGTCGAGTACCGCTTCCCGCCAGCGGTCTGGCATCTGCGGATAGTCGTAACGCAACAATTTCCCTTGCTGTTTATAAAGCAAAATTTCTAGCAAAATACCGTTATTGTTGGCGGTAAAGGTATTAATTTTGCCCGTCCCATTTTCAAAGACACCCTCATAAAAACCTTTTTCTTCATCGTATAGCGTCGCTACATGAGCAAAGAGGCGATCGGTATAATCCGTGTCCCAAAGTACCCACAGCCCCATGGCACCTTTGACTGCAACTGCGGCAAATTGCGGCAAGAACTCACCATTTTCAGAAATGGTATTCCATGCAAATCCATCGGTATAAATGGTGTCGTAAACAAAGTATGGTGGGCCTGCTAGCTGATGCTCTGTACGCGCAGTGATAATACCCGTCGCTTTATATCGCGCCTCTTGTACGTCATAAATACGCTGCGCGAATTCAGCAACCCAGGTATGGGTATACTGGCTATTATGTTTTGATTTATCTGACGTTAAATCCCAACCCAATTCAATGCCATCAAGGACGTAACTTTCTGTCACCACATAACTGTGCGCTTTAAGTTTTCTTGGATCTCGTGAATCATAGGGAATATCAAAACCATATAAGTTAATGGTGTTGTAGGGCTCTGGCATCAACGCTTGCTTGGTATTAAATCCCCAAAGCTCAAACCCTTTTGCCGCGTACTCTTCATAACCTAAGCGACCCTCTTGCAAATATTGCACAGGCTTTCCAGGCTGCAATAGCGCGCCAAACATGGTGCCGTTCTTATCGATGACATTACAAAAATTCCAGCGCAGCACCACAGCATCAATACTCGATGCATATTCTGGATAACGCTGTTTAATAATATGCATCCAAATTAAAAAGCGACCGAGATCCAGCGCCGAATAACCAATCTCCCCCGGCTGATTGCCATAATCCACTTTCGCCGCTGTTTGCGTGTGATATACCTTATTTGGCAGCTCACCTTGGAATAAATTGAGCTGATTAAGTGTACTGAGCAGCGTAATTAAGCGGCGATTAAACTCGGCTTTCTCAATAATCCCAAGCTCATAAGCAGAGACTAAGCCTGCCATATATGACGCGGTATCCCACAGCGTGGTTGAGGGATAATTGTTCACCGCATTCACTAAGCCAGTACTCGGCTGGTAGTTATTTTCAAAATATTTCCAAGCAATTTTTGCCATTTTCAGCTCTTGCTCAGTCAAGTCCCCTTGCCTTGGTGAACCACTTCCCCAGCTTTGATAATGGGGAACAAAATCGACAGTGGATGTCTGACACCCAGCCAAAAGTGCAATAACAAGCAGCCAAATATATTTTTTCATACCCTCTCCTATGGCTGACCAATGGTCAGCATGGGGCCTGTTGCAATATAAGCCAGCGACTCTAGGACGATGCCATTGGTATTTGCAGTCAATGCGCGGTTAATTTCACCATTTTCTTCATATCGACCGGCATACCAGCCTTTCTCTTCATCAAAAAGGGGCTTGGCTTCATCAAATAAAAGCGCGCTATATTCTGTGTCGTAGAGTGCATACCAGCCAAAAGCAGCCTTGGTTGAAAAAGTACGAAGTTCAGGTAGAGACTGACCATCTTCTGTAACCGTATGCCAAGACTGTCCATCAGAGAAAACCGTGTTATAAACGAAATATGGCGGCTTATCTAAGTGATCTTCACTCACAGCTGTCACCACCTTGGTTCGCTGATAACGATTTTGCTGTGCTAAATAAACGCGATAAGCAAACTGCGCCGAGAGATCATCCCCGCCATATTCCAGCATATCGAGAATATAGGACTCACTCACGACATAGTTATGTGCGCGATATCGTGCGGGATCGCGCTTATCGGTAGGGATCTCAACACCATCAATGGGCACAAACTGAAGATAATCAATATATTCGCGAGCGTTATCGACATCCTTACCTAGCAAGGCGATGGATTTTGCTGCATATTCTTCATAGCCAATCCGCCCCTCTTGCACCAATTCCAGCTGGCCCAATTCACTTCGACGTGACCCCATCAAATAGCCATCGTCAATTAATGCATCCCACTGCCAATTCGCCAACACCGATTGCACACTTTGGGTGTGCTGTGGGTAGTGCCAGACCAAAATATGTAGCGGCACCATCACGCGACCGATATCAATCGCCGACCAACCAATCCCCTGCGGCGCATCGCTGTTGTCATAGGCCACCATATTTAAACGCTGGGTGTGATACACCTTGTTTGGCAATTTATCGTCAACTAAATCAATTTGACTGATCGCCTGCAGCGCAGCGCTCATCTTTTGATTAAATTGCACTGTGGTAATAATTTCTAATCGCTCTGCAGCTATCAGAGCCATTAAATAGGACGCACTATCCCAAAGCGTTGTGGACGGGTAACCATCCACAGAATTCACAAGGCCTGAGGGTTGAAGGTTATTTTCAAAATACTGCCAGGCAATTTTGGCGTAGGCATACTCTTCTTTACTTAGCGCTCTTTTTTGTCGAAGCGGTAATTGATATTGATCTTCTTGATCAATGGTTAATTGTTGCCCCACCACTGGACGTTCAAGTTCATTCTCACTGAGTTTGGCTTCAATGGAGAACACGATCATCAATGCAATCACAAGTCCTGCGATAAAAACCAAATGATGTCTCGCACGAACGAGTCCTGTTTTAAAGCTCATGGCTCATCTCCTTATGCGCTCGACTCTTGTTGAGGTTTTCCAAATCTTCCTGCTCATATTGAATGGGATACCAAGGTTTTTTCGGTATCCTCGGTTGCCAACTTGCCGCTTTAATCATGCCTTTCATGGCAATCACATTATTGGCAACCCAAAAGCTATTAAGTACCAAGCCGCCCACTGCATAATGCCCCCAAAAACCACCCCAATAAGCAGCCCAAGCAAATCCCATAGAGCCGATACTGAGCACCACAATGGCAATTTGCGCCCATACCAAATGGTAAAACTGGCCATCCTGCCGCGATTTTGGTGTTGCTGGAAAACTAATTTTTTCACCCCGTAACACGGTCCACAATGCACGTAAATTCACGGGGAAAAATGCCAAATAATTGGTTTTCCCAGAAAATCCAGCCACCCCCCAAGTCCCCAGCATCATGGTAATTTCAGAGCAGATAATAAACGGCAAAAAATGGAGATAAAACGCGCTGTCATAGGCACTCACTGGCGCAATTGACGTGGCAAAATAGATAATTGGTGAGAGTAAAAAAACGATATTCCAAAGCGCTGCGAAATTGCCCCACGCCGTTGCAAAATACATCAATTTTTGTCCAAAACTCATGCCTTTGCGTTTAAGCACATTGTCATGCAGTGCAATATCAATGGTGCCACCTGAATATTTAAATCGCTGCACCGTCCAAGTCTGCAGGTCCTGAGGTGACAACATTTTGCTTTCGATTTGAGGATGAAATACAGAGCGCCAGTTTCGCGTCGGATCGCCATGAAGCACCATAGAGGTGTAGATATCTTCAGAGACATGAAATTTATAGGGCGTAAGCTCAGTGTCTAGTAATGCAGAGGTTTTCAAATGCGCAGAGACGGACTGATCCACTTGTCGCTCCCCCGTCATTTTGCGCACTTTTTTCTCCATCTCACTGTGCTGTTTTTCAATCTGCTCAGCATAGGCACGAAGCGCCGCTTCCATCACCGCTTCGCGTCGATGAATCGAGCCCGCGCCGCAACAAAATGACGCATTGAGCCAATTTCGACGACGCTGAATCACGTCATAAAACATGGTGGGATCGTTGGCAAATGGGTCGCGACCAATGACCACCGGGCCATAAATACGCTCAATCCACTTTGCGCATCGCCCTCCTATTTTGCCCCAGCGCTTTCGCCAAATTCGTGTCAATCGAGTACCAGAGGGTAAGTCAAAAAACCATTGTGGCGTTTGTACCCACGCGACGTTCGGGTCTCGAAAATAACCCAAGGTATGCTCAAGCAGCGTCGGTAATGGGCGCGTATCGGCATCGCAAATCACAATAAAATCACCACTGGTTTGCGACATTGCATGGCGCATATTGCCCGCTTTAAAACCAACGTTGTTATCACGGGTGATATAGCCAACGCCCATACGCTGGGCAAGCTCGCGCATACTTTGACGACGACCATCATCAAGCAAGTAAATTTGAATATCGATTTGGTGCGGATAACGCATCCGTTTGGCATCTCGCAGACTTAATTCAACCAGTTCCGGCTCTTCATCATAGGTTGGGAAAAATACATCGACTTTGATTTTTCTTTGCGGCGGATTAGGGTCAGCCACACACTCTCTGAGCCACTGCGGTGGTGCTTGTCTTGGCGTATCTTTGGTTTTCCATAAATTACACACAAATAAAACCGTGCCGATATATGCGCAGGTTTCAGCCATCACCAAAGGAATGGCAAACCACAGGGCTTGCCAATTGAGTGCATCTGTCCAGCGCCAATAGATATACCAAGCACCGATCACCAATAAAACTGTGGCTACAAATTGAAATAGCAGCTCCAGCCCCATGTGATAAGGCACAGCTTTAGGCGGCTTGCGATGTTCAAACCGTAAAAAATAGTTATCCATGCATCATCCTTGCTTGATGGGGAAATTAACTGGGCTCAATGTGCTCAATAAGTTTGCCAATATGCGTGGTATTCATGCCCTGCTTTTGATAATGCTGAATTTCATCCACCATACGCACCACCATTTGCAAGCCACGGCCTGAGCTATGCCACGTACTGCAGTCTTTCGGATCAGGCGGGCGCAGCTCGCAGCATTTAGCTTGCATTAAATTCGCTTCACTCATACCGCTGCCATAATCACTGACGCGAAATTGCAGCTTCTGCTCCTCCAACCAAGTCTCACAGAGAATAGGTTGGTTAATCGCATAGTCATAGGCGTGTTCGACCACGTTGTTGACCAATTCAACGACGCAAAGCTCAAGCTGAATCAAATCCGATTCTGAAAGCGCTAAGCGTCGCCAAAATTGCACGCAATCATCTGCAATGATTCGACTGACCGATAAAGCACTCAAGTATTCAGATTTATACTTTACAGGGCTTACGGTGCTTTCCTCGGTTTGCATATTGCAGCGCTCCTTCGTTGTTTTGCCAAAGTGTGGAGATATCTTCAGCAAGCTCTGTTGGCTTCTCATCCACATTGCGGGTATCGCGGATGAAATCCCCCGCATTGAGCTCTTTCAGTGACTGAGTAAATCCATCATGACTGATGAAATAATCACCAAAAATGGTTTTATCAAAGATATTGGCCAGCGATGAAATGGCGATGTAATCACCGATTAAACTATTTTTAACCTGCGCGCCTTCGGCTATTTTACAGTTAGAGCCCAAGACCACAGGGCCTTCTATGGTGGCGCCAGGCTCCACCAAACAGCCATTGCCAATCACAATGGGCGGTTTAAGATCGCAGCACTCAAGACTAACCACTGAATTCATACCAACCCAGACACCCGGACGAAGCTCCTGTCCCGGAATAGGATAGCCTTTGACTTTACCCGCCAAAATTTCAGTGGTGATCTCCCAAATATCGGTAAGGCTGCCGACATCGAGCCATTGAAAATCCATGTTTAAGGCATAAAGCGGCAAGCCAAAGCGGACTAATTTCGGGAAGAGTTGACTACCGATGTCGTATTCTTCACCGCTTGGAATGTAGTCGAATATCTCAGGCTCAAAGATATAGATGCCCGTACTTGCTTGGTCTGATTTCGCCTCTTGCGGCGATGGTTTTTCCTGAAATGAGGTTACGCGGCCCTGCTGATTGGTCACCACAATACCGTATTTACTCACCTCTTCTGGGCTCACGCTTTTCGTCACAATTGAGGCAAGTGCACCTTTGGCTTTGTGCTCAGCAATCGCTTTCGATAAATCCAAATCAATCCAAGCATCACCGCACACCACCACAAAAGTGCCATCGAAAAAGGTCGAGAAGTCCTGAATTTTCTTCATCCCACCAGCTGAACCCATGGCTTTACTAATAAAACCACCATCTTTCATATAGCCTTCGCGCGAATAGCTCAGTTGAACGCCATAGCGACGACCATCACGGAAGAAATCTTCAATGTTTTGCGCGAGATAACTGGTGTTCACCATGATTTCATCAATGCCATGCTTGGCAAAAAGTTCCACCATGGACTCCATCACAGGTTTACCGAGAATGGGAATCATCGGCTTTGGGATCACCTGAGTCACTGGTTTGACCCGAGTTCCCTGCCCTGCCGCTAAGATCATACCTTTCATTGCAGGCTCCTTAGGCAATCGCTGAGTCAAGCGACTCATGGCAGGCCAACAGATCATCCATACGCGTCAATTGCAGCAAATCACGGACCGCGCGCTGCGGATTAAGAATGGAAATCTTGCCGCCGTTTAGCATTTTATAAACGGTCATAATGGCGCCAAGGCCACTACTGTCCATAAACGCAACTTTAGAAAGATCGAGCACCAAGTGTGCATGCATATCTTCAATAATATGGCTGATCACTTCGCGAAACTCTGGCGCGAGCACAGCATCAAATCGCATCTCATCTATGAATAAGATGGTACATTCGCTTCGCTGTTCGATTCGATATTGCATTGCTTTTCTCCTTGTTCGATGCCCGTCCACTCCATACCTAAGATGGTGACGTCATCTTCAAAATGTTCATGGCCCTGCCAACGTTTCACTTCATCAACAATGGACTGAGCCTGCGCTTGCATCGACAGTTTGCTAAATGCTAAAGCCGCATCACGCAATCGCTCCTCACCAAAGGCTTGGTGCATTTTCATCACTTCAGTAAGCCCATCAGAATAAAACCACAGCCGATCGCCGAGCTGCAGCTCAATGGTTTCCATTTGATATTGGGCAAAATCAAACATACCAACGACATAACTGCGCTGCTCCACCAGCTCGACGGTGCCGCTGCTGGCATGAAACCAAACAAAAGGCGGATGACCACCACTGGCATAACTAAATTGCCCCGTTCGCTGATCAAACACGCCATAGATCATGGTGAAATAATGGGACAATGCCCGCTCGCTAAAACGCTGGTTTATATAAGAAAGGACTTCATCCGGCGGTGTCACGCGCCCGCTGTCTGGATCTTTTAAAATATCGTCGATACCGCTGCTGAGCATTTGCTGCACAGAAAAAGACATCAAGGCTGACGCCACACCGTGCCCAGACACATCAAGCAGATAAATCGCAGACTGGTGTTTCGATAAGGGGAAATAACCAAGCATATCCCCACCAATGTGATAGCTTGGCTGAAACACATAACTGAGGCCAACGCCTGGGAAGCGATTGTTTCGTGGTAGTAAGCTTTGGTGCACCTCACTGGCTAAGCGCAAATCCGCCTCAATGATTTTCTTCGCTTTTTCTAATGCCTTTTGTTTTTCCACTACATCGTTATGCAGTGCAACAGTGCGAAAGGCAGCGCGTACGCGCGCTGCCATTTCATCGTAATGAGATTGCTTGACGATAAAGTCATCGGCGCCGGCATCAATGCCCATTACGATGGAGTCTTTATCATCTTGACCAGAGACCAAAATAAAGAAGATATAACGCCCCAATGCATTGTTTTTGATCCGTTGACACAGCGCGATGCCGTCCATTCTTGGCATCAACCAATCACTGAGTACCACTTGAATTTGTGGGTGTTCTTGAAGGCGCTCAAGTGCCTCGCAACCGTCATTGGCGGTCACGACACTATAGCCACGTTTTTGCAACACCATGGCGTAGGCCATTTGAATCGATTTGTTATCGTCGACAACAAGAACTTGTGCGGGCGTCATAAAACTCAAATATCCCTGTTAATAGATATATAAGTTTTTGGACAGCATTCAGCGTTTGTCAAATGTGAGACTGATTATTTTTAAGACAGGTCAGGGCTTGAAAGTCTGCGATTTTACTGATGTTTTCGGTGATGGAAGGCAAGAATAGGCGACCCGCTTACGCTTGACGAATCACCCATTGTTAATTACGTGAATTAATCCTCTAAAAGGGTACCGACGCGATGAATCAACGCCGCGACATTGTTCACATTCAACTTCTTCATAATATTTGAACGATGAACCTCAATCGTGCGCACAGATACAAACAGTGTCTCTGCCATCTGCTGATTTTTCATCCCTTGCACCAAGAGTTTTAGCACCTCTTTTTCACGCTTCGTCAGGCTTTGCATCGCCTGATGCTCTTTGCCTTTTTGTGCATGAGACATCGATTTTTGCATCGCCAGCTCAATGGCTGGCATTAAGGTTTCGGCTTCAACTGGCTTTTGGAAAAAATCAAAAGCGCCTGATTTTAACGCTTCAACCGCCATGGGAATATCACCATGACCGGTCAAATAAATCACGCTCAGGGTACTGCCTTTAGCCTGCATTTCTCGCTGCACATCTTGCCCCGTCATATTGGGCATTCGGCTATCTAAAATCACGCAACCCAAGCTATTGAGATCAACCGAGTCGAGAAAGGCTTGGCCACTTTCAAAGGTATGCACACGATAACCATAGCTTTCCAGCATAAAGGCCATGGACTCCAGTACTGTCGCTTCATCATCCACAAGATAAATAGGCAAACTCTTAGGCATCAATATCACCATGAAGATAAGGTAAAACAACCGTCACCTGACATCCTGTTGGTTCTATGGTTCGTAATTGAATCGTGCCGCGATGCCCTTCTACAACATCACGACAAATCGCCAGACCAAGGCCGAGTCCATTTTCTTTGGTCGAATAAAATGCATGATCAAGCGGCAAATGATCTTGAACTAAGCCAATACCATTGTCGGTGACCTCGATGAGCACTTCATGATCAAAAAAGATGACATGCACATCGACAAATAGCGGAGATGGCGGCATTTGATGACTTAAACATGCATCTTTACCATTTTTCACCACATTTAAGATCACTTGCTGCAAACCCACTGCATCTGCAAAAATTGGCCGCGGCTCACCGGAATAGAAAGTACCAAGCTGCACACCTGCACGTTGGAATTCATAGTCCACCAACTTGATCGTCTCTTCAGTGAGCTTGACCAAATCACACCAATTTTTCTCCACCGGCTTTTTATGAATCAAATCGCGAAGCCGCTGGATAATATTGCTTGCCGCTGTCACCTGATGCTGGATTTTATCGATCACTGGTAGCATCTCTTGTGATGATACGCCCCGCTCCATGCGAATTTTGGCGCCTTGGCTATAGTTTTGAATCGCCGCTAAAGGCTGGTTAATTTCATGGGCCAAGCTGCTACCGAGCTCACCCACAATCGCGACACGCTGTGCATGCTCAAGCATGCTACTTTTACGGCGCAAATCATTAAGCGTTTTTTTCAGATGATCGCGGCTGCGCTTAAAGCGCCAATGAAGCCAAAGGTGGTAAAGCACCGAAAACACCAAAAGCGCCATGGCGCAGCACACATACAAACGATGCTCTTTCACCCATGTCGCAAATACCTGTGCAAAGGGCTTTTGCAGTGGGTGCATATCCAAATCACGAAATACCTTATCGATATTCACATGACTTGAAGGCATCATCCAACCGCGGTTTTGCGCAATGGTTGCGGCGGGATGATCGCTTGGCATAGCCATCAGGGCTTGTGCCACCTTTTGACCAATTTCAATACCCGGACGGTTGGTCATGGCAAAGGACCAGCTAGGATAAAGCGCGGTGCTCACCTTACATTTGCTGGTTTTTGACGGTTGCAAATTAAGCACCCGCAACTCGTTAAACTTCACTTTGCCCTCAGCAACCAAGGACTCCAAAGTGCAAGCAGGCACAATCACCATATCAAAACGATGATCGAGCACATCAAAGACCAATTGATCTGTAGGCGGTCCGGTAAAGGTGATACGTGAGAAAAAATCGTCGCCAAATTGCCCCATCTTTTCTATTTCGTGATGAAAGGCCAAATAGCCGCCAAAAGCCTTATTTGAAACCGCTGCAATTCGCGCGGTACCTAAATCTTCAAAATTATCCAGTGAGGAATCGTTACGCACTAACGCCACGGAGGCGATAGAGCGGTTGGGAATTTCGCTATGTGCAGATTTTTGTGTTGCCAAGCGCGTCACTGGATATTGCGCGGCCAAATGCGTCATCTGGCCGGGACTGGTCAAAATAAAGTCTAACCAATCATGCAAAAAAGCATCTTCAAGCTGATCAAAATCATAGGTATGGAGCACGAACTGATAGCCTGGCATCTGCTGCTCAAGCCAAGTGAGTGTTGGCTGCCACACCTGCTGAGCATGTTTATGCCCACGCAAAGCCAGCACACCGACGTCCAACTCTTTAGTCACTAAAGGTGAAGCAGTCGTGGGCTGAATAAAGGTGAGAAGCAAAGCCAGAATAAAGGTTAAAAAAATATGACGGCTTGAAAGTCTGTTCACAAATTTTCACATCAATGGGACGAGAGGCGTATTCTGCATCATGTTTTTTCAAAACTTTGTGCGAAGGATCATATTTTGTCGGGGATTGTGGGAAACCACAATAGCTGCGTTTTTTTAATTTCCAGAAAATGGTGATCAAAACCATAACAACCAGCAAACATGCGGTGTATGGACGTTCGATACCAACGAATCACTATAAAAACGAACGGATATTAAGATCGAATTCTATCGTTTTGATGCTTTTCGAGACGATCATTTTTTTATACTTGGAAGTTTAACCATGAAAAAATCCACCATTGCCTTAGGCATTCTCACTGCAGTTGCTGCAACGGGCTACATCGTTTATCAAACCGCTTTCTCAACCCAAGCCGTTGTGGTTGACGCACAAGCACAACAAACCAAATTCTCTCAGTACGCAAATGCAGAGCGTTTCATCAATGCCCAAGAACTCAAAGCAATGATGGATAGCAAGGCAGATGTGGTGGTCATTGGTGCATTGAACCCAATGAAACCTGATAGCCCAATTTCTGGCTCACACACCCTATGGCGCAACGACTATTCAGCGTCTGAAGGTGCCTACCCATTTGGTGGCATGCGCAACAGCACCGCTGAAATGGAAAAAATTCTCAGCGATTTTGGTGCAACACCTGAATCAACTATCGTGGTTTACGCAGCGGGCGCACACCATGATGCATCACGTCTTTTCTGGCAAATTCAAAACCTAGGTCATCAAGATGTACGTTACCTTGATGGCGGTCTCAATGCTTGGATTGGCGCGAACCTGCCAACGGGCGATGCCAACCAAAGCGTCACCGCGACGAGCTACAAAGCACCAGCGGCGCAAAATGAAACCAACACCCTTGCAACACTGCAAATGGTTCTCGCTGCGCAAAACAACAATGATTGGGTGATCATTGATACCCGCAGCACCGACGAATTTACGGGTGCAACCGCCGTTTCTGGCGCCTTTGGCCCAGGCACTATTCCTGGCAGCGTGCACATTGAGTGGACCAAAGCCCTCAATGCAGATACCACGCTGAAATCAGCGGCTGAGCTACAAGCACTTTATGGCGACACCATCAAAGGCAAAAAAGTGATCGCCTACTGTCAATCTGGCGTTCGTTCAGCGCACACCTACATGGTGCTTACCGATGTATTGGGTGCCAAAGATGTATACAACTACGATGGCTCTTGGATTGAATACAGCTACGCACACTACGAGAAAAAAGATCCAGCAGTTAACGTCGTAAACGGCAAATAGTCGGGGTGGAATCAATCAGATGAATAATGTGATTTTTAGTCAGAAGCTTTTTGATACCGCTCAGACCATTGTTGATGGCTGTATGGGTGACGCAGATCCTGCATGTCAAACCGCCTGCCCAATGCATACGGATGTCAAACAATATGTGCGCATGGCTGGTGAAGGTAATTTCCAAGGCGCGCTTGATCTGATTCGTCAAAAACTATTTCTACCGCAAACCCTGGGTCGTATTTGTGCGCACCCTTGTGAAAAAGCCTGTCGCCGTAACACTGAATTTGGCCAACCAATCAGCGTTGCAGGCATCAAGCGTTTCGTTGCCGAGCAATGTGACCGCGCAGAGCAGTGGGATCTCACCATTGCGCCAATCACTGGCAAACATATTGCTGTCGTTGGCGCAGGCCCTGCAGGCGCACAAGCTGCGATTGAGCTGCGTCGCCAAGGCCACCAAGTGACCATTTTTGAAAAACTCAACGTCTTTGGCGGCATGATGCGTGTCGGTATTCCTGAATACCGCTTGCCACGTCACGTCATCGATTTTGAATATAGCTATCTTGAAAAGCTCGGCATCGAAACACGTTTTGGTGTTGAAATTGGCAAAGACATCTCATTTGAAGCGCTTCGCCAAGAGCACGATGCCGTGATCCTTGCGCACGGCGCGCATGTTGGCTCAATTATTCCACTGCCAGGTCACGACAACGATGGCGTGTTCTCTGCAGTTGAATACCTTAAAGAGATCTCTGAAACCCAACAATTCCCTCGCGCAGGTCAGCGTGTGATGGTCATTGGTGGTGGTGATGTTGCGATGGACTGTGCGCGCTCATCTTGGCGTATCGGTGCCAGTGAAGTGTACCAATGCTCACTTGAGAGCATGGAAAATCTACCTGCCAGCCAAATTGAGATTGATGAGTCGCTAGAAGAAGGCGTTGCCTTTAACGCAGGCTGGGGCCCAATTGCCATTGAGCACACCGATGGCAAAGTAACCGGCATCACCATCAAAAAAGTACTGTCTATTTTCGACGAACAAGGCAACTTTGCACCGCAATATAGCGATGAGAGCAAAACCATTGCCGTCGATACCGTTGTCTTTGCAACTGGCCAGTTGGTTGCTGATATCACCGAAGGCGCGCTTGAGCAAACACGTGGCGGTCGCTACGTTGTCGATAAGCAAACCTTGGCTACCAATCTTGCTGATGTGTTTGTCGCTGGCGATGCCTGCGGCGGTAACATTGTGATTGAAGCTATGGCGCTGGGCCGTAAAGCTGCCCTCAGTGTGAGCCGCTTTTTAAGCAATCGCGCACTGACTGAAGGTCGAGATTTCGAACAAGAATATAGCTACATCAGCCGTTTGGATGTACCGCTACCAAAAGGCACCACAGATATGCACCGTCTACACGGTGAGCTACGTGATGCCGATGAACGTAAACAAGATTTCGCACAAGTCGATTTGGGCTTTACCGCCGCACAAATCACAGAAGAAGCGTCTCGATGCCTACAGTGCAGCTGTAAGCTGTGCATGAGCGAATGCATCATGATGAACGACTTTGGCGATTGTCCGAAAACCATGTTTACAGACTTCGTGAATAACAAGTCGATGGACCCACTGCTTGCTTACTCATGCAACGCCTGTGACCAATGTACGATTGTTTGTCCGAAAGACTTTCCGATGAAGGAGATGTTCTTGGGCGCGCGTGCTGACTTCGTCAAAGCAAACAATGGCGAATCACCGATGCCGGGACACAAAGCAATCAACATGCACCAGAAGCTTGGCTTCTCCAAACTATTCACGATGGCAAAAAGAACGGTAGCAAAATAATGAGTAACAAAGTATTTATGCCAGGATGCAGCCTGCCATCCTATTCGCCTGAAGGTGTGAAAGCGATTGCCAACTACCTGAAGCAAGTCTTCCCTGATATGGGTGCAGTGCAAAAATGTTGTGGTAAGCCAACGGCTGCCATTGGTCAAACTGAACTGTTTAAAGAGCGCTACGGCAAGCTGCAAGCTGACTTTGACAAGCTTGAAGCGGAAGAAGTGATCGTCGCCTGTCAAAGCTGCTTTGGCATGATCAAAAAATCAGGCGGCAAGCAAAAGCCACTGTCTCTTTGGAAGCTATTGCCACAAATCGGCCTACCTGAAGAGCTACGCGGTAAAGCGAAAAACAGCAATGTTGTCTTCACCATTCATGACTCTTGCTCAACCCGTTATGAAAAAGAGCTGCAAGATGGCATTCGCTGGATCCTCAATGAACTCGGTTACAAAACCGTTGAGCCTGAGCACACCCGTGAAAACACGCGATGCTGCGGCTTCGGTGGCATGGTCGTGCCTGCCAACCCAGATGTTGCCACCCGCGTCATTCAGCGCCGTGTCGATGAATTTGAAACCGACTATGTGGTGGTTTACTGCTCGGCATGTCGCGCCTCAATGATGGGTGTGGGCACCAAGTCTTGGCACATTCTGGATCTGATGTTTGGCCCTGTGGTGATGGAAGGTGATGACGCGCCAGTCAATGTCCTTGCGAATCCAATGAAAGCTTGGCTCAACCGCTATAAATCCAAAGCGGCTTTGATTAAGTGCATGAACATCTAATCCATTCTATTGAAAAGAAAGAACAAGCTTATGAAATTTCTTAAATTAGCACTTGTTGCAGTGGTCATTGCCGCTGCCATTTTTGCCGCAAAACAAACCGGCATGCTTGAAATCATTACCGACATCGATCGCCTACAAAGCTGGATCGCAGGTTTTGGCGTATGGGGTTACGCGGTGTTTATCGCAGCCTTCGTATTTGCCTGTGTTTTCTTGCTACCTGGCAGCGCCTTTACCATTGTGGCTGGCATCGTCTTTGGCCCAGTGAAAGGTGGTGTGCTTGCGCTGCTCTCTGCAACGCTTGGCGCTGTGGCTGCCTTTGTGGTTGCACGCTTCTTGCTTCGTGGCTTTATCATGAACAAGTTTGGCAACAACCCAATCTTCAAGAAAATTGATGATGGCGTGGCACAAAACGGCACCAGCTTTTTGATCCTGACCCGCTTGGTGCCAGTGTTCCCATTTAGCTTGCAAAACTATGCCTATGGTTTAACGTCACTGAACATCGGCACCTATGCACTGGTATCTCTGCTGACTATGGCGCCTGGCGCATTTATCTTTGCCTACATGGCAGGTGACATTGCGACCAACGGTGTCTCAGCCATGCTACTGGTGAAGTTTGCAGCAGCTGGCCTTGTGCTCTTTGGTATGTCTTTGATTCCAAAATATATTGCCAAGAAAAAAGGCATCAACATGGCCGATCTTTCTAAGTAATGCGACCCGCCATGATAAGGGCGCGCCAAAGCGCCCTTGTTTTCCCCCTCGGTACTGGTGCTTTTGTCTCATTAAGCGCCTGTTCCCTACACAACCGCTTTTTAATCAAGGCGGTTTTGTCATTTTTCGGATTGACTATGAAAACTCTACTGCGCTGCTTCGCTTTTCTAAGTGCACTCTGCACCTCCACCGTTTTTGCCGAGGATTGGCAATCCGTGCTGGCACAAGCAGATGGCCAAACGGTCTATTTCCATGCCTGGGGCGGTAGCCCTGAGATTAACCGCTACTTTCAATGGACCAGTAAAGAGCTGAAATCGCGTTACAACATCACCCTTGTGCATGTCAAAGTCAGTGATATCACTGAAAGCACCACACGTCTTTTGGCAGAAAAAGCCGCAGGGAAAAATAGCGGCGGCAGCGTTGATATGATTTGGATTAACGGTGAAAACTTCAAATCCATGAAAGACAATCAAATGCTCGCCCCTGCATTTGTCGATGGGTTACCAAGCATGCAATACGCGAATACCGCCTTACCCATTGAAACTGACTTTTCAGAGCCAACAGAAGGCTTAGAAGCGCCATTTGGCCTCGGTCAATTGGTGTTTATTTACGATCAAGCATCCTTGCAACAACCGCCGAAAAGCTTTGCTGAGATGCTGAACTATGCCAAAGCCAACCCAAATCGTCTCACCTATCCGCGCCCGCCTGAATTTCATGGCACCAGTTTTTTGAAAGCGCTACTGATTGAGCTCAGCGGTAACCACCCAGACTTGGCAAAACCAGTACAAGCGGCGCAATTTGAGCAGATCACAGCCCCCCTTTGGCAATATTTGGATGCCTTTCATCAAGTGGCTTGGCGCGGCGGTAAGCAGTTCCCCGCTGGCAGCGCAGAGATGCTGCAACTACTTGATGATGAGCAAATTGATCTAGCGGTTACCTTTAATCCAAACGCCGTCTATGCCGCGCAAATGAGTGGCAACCTAGCCGAAAGCACCGAGGTTTATGCCTTTTCAAAAGGCGCCCTGACCAATGTGCACTTTTTGACGATTCCATGGAACGCGCAGGCAAGTGCTGGCGCCAAAGTGGCGATCAACTTTTTGCTCAGCCCAGCGGCACAATCGCGCAAAGGCGATACCCATGTGTGGGGCGACCCATCCATTCTGATGCCGAGCGTATTGTCAGGGACAGCCGCCAGCAGTAAGCCTTTTCCAGCCATAGCAGAGCCGCATCCAAGCTGGCAAAACGCGCTTGAACAAGCTTGGCTCAAACGATACGGGAGCTAATTATTATTTATGCTGCGTGCGCTTTATCTCTCGCTCATCGCGATCTGTATTTTACCCATCCTGCCAGGCTTGCTTGGCGTGTTGGTGTCAGCTTTTGGCTATATTCCGCCCATTGGTCTCAATCAGTGGTCATGGGCAGGCTTTGCAGCGGTATTGCAATGGCAGGGCGTGGGTTACTCCATCGCGCTCACCGTATTCACCACGCTGGCAAGTAGCTACCTTGCTTGTTTGATCTGCTTTGCGATTTTACAAGCGGCGTGGCTGCGCCCCATTTGGCGCAAAATGGAGCTGATGCTCTCACCGCTCCTTGCCCTACCACATGTGGCTTTTGCCATTGGCTTTGCCTTTTTGTTTGCGCCCACAGGCATGGTGGCGCGCGCTTTTGAACCCCTTGGGCTCAGTGGTAGCGAGCTGCATGATGCTGCGCTTTTGGTCAAAGATCCCTATGGCCTAGGGCTTGTTATGATGCTTGCGCTTAAAGAGGTGCCTTTTTTACTACTGATGAGTATGCCAATTTTGCAGCAGATGAAGGTGCAGCAGATTGAAAAATCCTGCCAATCCTTGGGTTATAGCCGCGCACAAACTTGGCTCAAGTGTATTTTCCCGCAGTGGCTGGTCAAACTACGCTTTGCGATGCTAGCAATCATCGCCTATAGCCTTTCCGTGGTCGATGTTGCCTTGATTATTGGCCCCACCAATCCACCCACCTTTGCCGTGTTGGTGTGGCAGTGGTTTAACGACCCTGATTTAGCCCTATTACCACGCGCCGCTGCAGGTGCTCTAATGCTATTTTTACTGGCCTGCCTACTGATTGCACTGGTGCAAGGCATTGAATGGCTGATCACCAAACGCTGCACACAATGGCAATTTTCTGGCCGCTCAGGTATGCATCTTCAAGGCAATAAATGGGCGCTGTTATTGGTCTGTATCACCACTGCGATGATCCCCTTAATGCTGCTATGGAGCTTCGCCCAGCGCTGGCGTTTCCCCGATTTGCTGCCTAGTCGCTTTAGCCTTCGATTTTGGCAATATGAGTGGGATAGCATTGCCGCAACCATCGAAAATAGCTTAAGCATTGCACTGGTGAGCGCTACGATTGCGCTTGTCTTTGCCATTGTTGCCCATGAATATCGTTTGCGTGCACGCTGGCAATTACCTGCCTATGTGATTGCACTCCCGATGCTTATTCCCCAGCTTTCGATGATGTTTGGCATTCAAGTGATGACCTTGCATTTAAGCAGCAACGCCTACTTTTTCTGGGTCTGCTGGTCGCATCTATTTTTTGCCTTTCCACTGGTCTATCTCTCCTTGGATGGCCCATGGCGAAGCTTTGACTCGCGTCTGACCCAAGTGGCACTCAGTCTCGGTAAATCGCCGCTGCAAACTTGGCTAAAAGTGAAGCTACCTATCCTGCTACCTGCCCTTCTTTTTGCTTGGGCCATTGGCATTAGCGTGAGTTTGGCGCAATATCTGCCCACCTTAATGCTCGGGGCGGGACGCATTAGCACCCTAACCACTGAAGCGGTGGCACTTTCCAGCGGATTTGATCGCCGCATTACCGCCATCTACGGGTTATGGCAGGCACTGTTGCCGCTGCTGTTCTTTTTCTTTGTACTGGGTTTAAGTCGCTTACAAATTCAGTGCCGCAAGCTCTCTTTGAAAGGTTTTGTTTCTCATGAGTCTTTGTCTCAAAAACCTCGCTATCCGTAAAAACAGCGGAGAAACCCTCTTTTCAGCCTTTGATTTAACGGTTGAAAATGGTGAGATTGTTACCCTGATGGGCCCCAGTGGCTGTGGTAAATCAACCCTGCTTGATTTAATTGCAGGCCATCTTTCCAATGAATTTGAATATTCAGGAGAAGTACTGCTCAATGGCGCATCGCTGTGCGCCCTGCCGCCGCATCAGCGCCAAGTGGGCATCCTATTTCAAGATGATCACCTCTTTCCGCATCTCAATGTTTGGCAAAACCTTGCCTTTGCACTGCCCAATCAAGTCAAAGGCAGTGAGCGAAAAACGCAAGCCATGGCAGTACTGGATAAATTGGGCCTCAGCCAGTTAGCCACTGCTTACCCTGAGCAACTTTCAGGTGGCCAGCGCGCACGTATTAGCCTAACCCGAATGCTACTGGCGCAGCCCAAAGTCGCCCTACTTGATGAACCCTACAGTAAGTTAGATAAGGATTTGCGCATTCAATTTCGCAATTGGGTGATCGAACAGCTCAAGCAAGCGCATATTCCGGCGCTACTGGTGACCCATGATGAGTCAGATATTCCTGAGGGAAGCCGCTGTATCAACTGGCCATGGGATGCGCAGCATGCTTGATCAAATGGCCATTCAAGTGGTGCGTGCGCCGCTTCGTCTCAGTGCATCTGTCATTAACCGCGCAGGGATCAGCGCCAATCAAGTGACCGTGGCGGGATTTATTCTCGGCGCGCTCGCGCTTCCCGCGTTGGCCTTTGAGCATTATCTCTTGGCCCTTTTATGCATTGCGCTTAATCGCATTTGTGATGGATTAGATGGTGCCTTAGCGCGAATTCAAGGGATCACCGATGCCGGTGGATTTCTCGATATCAGCCTCGATTTTCTCTTTTATTCCTTAATTCCATTTGGCTTTGTGCTGGCCAATCCCGAAGTCAATGGCATTGCAGGGGCATTTTTGATCTTCGCTTTTGTGGGCACAGGCAGCAGCTTTTTAGCCTTTGCGGTTATGGCGAGTAAACAAGGCATTGAAAATCCCACCTACCAACACAAGTCGCTCTATTACATGAGTGGTTTAACCGAGGGTAGCGAAACCATACTCTGCTTTTTTGCTTGCTGCTTATGGCCGCAGCACTTTACCACTATCGCTTATCTGTTTGGCGCGGCCTGCTGGCTCACCACCGTGATGCGCATCTATTGGGGATTTCAAACCCTGCGCGCTTAGCCATTCAGCGCAAATATCGCCCACAAGCCAAAATTTTTTCAGGTGATGCATATCTCAGAGAAAAGAGAACAGAAAACAAAAAAGAGAAAAATAACGATCCAAGAAAAAACCCGCCTGCTCACGCGAACAGGCGGGTTTTAATTTTTCTATCCGCTCAGTTAGCGGGTAAATCGGCTCGGCTGATAGTGCCAGTGATGATCAAAAATTCGCGTTACGTCATCATTGGCATGGCTGGAAAGCACCACAGAATGAAAGCGGTTCCCCCGCTCTTTCATCGCGGCAATACGCTCGCGCAATAAGTTCGGTTGGCGCGGCGTAATAAAATCAGAAATCACCACCATATCCGCATTTTCATAGCTAGCCGTTTCCATCAGGCTCATACCCTGCTCTAGCACGGGCAAAAAATCGGTGCCGCCATGAAAGGTAAAGGAGAGAAACTGCAAGGCTTGCTCTAAACCCACATCACCGCTGAGCTCAAAACAGATCACATCGGTCGAAAACAACAGCACAAAGCAATCGCGCCCTTGCTCAAGGGCAATTTGCATCAACCGAAAACAGAGCGCTTTGGCGCATTTTTCAGGAGCGCCCATCATTGAGCCAGAGGCATCAAGACAAACGATAAAAGGGCCTTTCTCAAGCGCCATTTCACTGCGCTTTGGCAAACCGCGCGTTACTGATTTTCGTTTTTCCAGCTGGCCTGCAAATTGATAGTTCAATAAACCTTGCTCAATAATCCCCTTGTAAAACAGCACTTCAAGTTCAGGCTGCGCAAGATAAATGAGCTCATTGGGCACAATGCGCGCGATATCGTTGTAGTAGTGCAACCCCACCATGGCATCAGGGATATTTTTCACCCATTGATCCTGCATCATGGCTTCGCTGTCTGATTGCTCAACCACCGAGGTTTCAGTGGTTTGCTGCGCCATACGACCTAACTGATCCGCCATGGCTTTCAGCTGCGGCTGCTTATCGAGACGACGCACCACCTGCTTAATATCATCAAGACGCTGCTGCGTCAGCGGGGTACGGGTTAAATCCCAAAGTGGCGAGATCATCTGCCCCTCTTGGGGACTGGCAGGCATCACATCAGAGAGCGTATCGAGATTCTCAGCGCGCTGCATCAGCTCTTGCATCAAGGCTTGATAATCAGGTGCTAATTGCATCCACTGAGCTTCGGTGACGCGCGTTTTGAGATCGGCAATCCAACGCTGCTCGATTTGCCGACGTTTTAAATGAATGGGCTTTTCATGCAACCAAATCAGTTGCAGCGCTTCATAGCAATTTTCGCTTTCGTCCAATTGGTGTAGCTGATCCGCCGCATGGCTATATGCCATGCTGTAGGTATCAAGGTGAGATTGGGTGAGCTCACTGAGTAGCGCCACTTCTTGTTGCAAACGATCATCCAACTGCCAACGACTGAGCGTGGCTTCCGCGTCCAATCGCCAGCTTTGCAAACGCTGCTCAAAGGCTGCTTTTTTGCCCTCATCCTTATCGCTAAAGGCCATGATCTCCGGCAATTTCATAATGCGCTCCAGCGCATTATCAATCACATCGGTTTGGCACAACCGCAGCGTCAGTTGATGAATATCCAAGGCTACACCAAATGTGCCAAGAGCTCATTTAAGCTTTGCTGCTGCATGGTTAAGGTTTGCAGTGCCTGCTCAATTTGCTGATGGGCTAAGTCCAAACTTTCATCAATAGCAGCAATGGGCTCTGGCGCGACAAAAGAGTGTTGGCTCATGCGATAAAAATGCTGACGTGCATGCTGTTGCGACTGGCTCACTTGCTCGATACGCGCTAAGGATTTGGCCATATTTTGCTGCCACTGTGTTTGCGTTTGCATCGAGATAGGCATTGCACCAGCAAGGGTTGCAGGCACTTCGCGATTGGTGGCATCTTTAATCACAAATTGTGATTGTTCGTTGACCCCCACACGCACTGGCACCAAGGTTGGATCGTCGCCGCAATAGCCATAAATCTCGCCGCCACCCGATTTCAATTTGCTCGCAAGCTCATCAGCCTTGAGATAAAACCACTGCAAAGCGCCTTGGCTACTCGATAGCAAAATCGCTTTGACCATCTCATTGCTGCGCTGAAAACTAAAGCGTTTAGCCTTTTCAATGGGTAAGCGATAGCCCTGACGATGCAATTTATTTTCTGCGCTGGCATTGAGTGCAAGCGCTTGCTGCACTTCAGCGAGAAGCTGCACATGCTCTTGGTGATTTTGCGCCAAAGCATCAGCCACCAGATGCTGCTCAAAAGCATGCTCTGTAATGTAGTCATGCAAAATTTGATGCACTGTGGTGCGTGAGGTCGGGCTATACCAGAGGCAGTGGCGTAACAAAATCAAATCGATTTCATTGACTGTGATTCGGCCATTAAATAGCGCGCTGGCCTTGAGCAATCGAATCGCCTTTTTCCAGCGGCGATCCGACACATAAAGGGTTTCATCTTGATCTTTGTGGCACTGGGCTTCAATGCGCAATTTGATTTGATAGATATGCTCAAAAATCGCATCAGAGAGATCCACATAATCGATGCTCTGTTGCCACAGCGCAAATTCATCAGAATGAATTTTCATCGATTGTGGAATCGGATGTGGCTTTGGTTTTTCCGTCACCAGCGCGCGAAAATTATGCTTTTCCTGAATCGGATCAGCATACAAGCGCACTAACATGCGGTCATACAGGGCATCGAGCCCACTTTCTGGATCGGGCAATTCGTTTGAAGCAGTAATCAACGCTTTTAGCGGCACAGGACAGTGCATCTGACCATTTTTAAAGGTGCGCTCATTGATCACAGTCAGCAAGGTGTTGAGGATCGCAGGGCCTGCTTTCCAAATTTCATCAAGAAAGGCGACATCTGCAGTGGGCAAATAGCCATCCACCAATCGCACGTAGCGACCTTCATCTTTCAGTGCTTGAATCGATAGCGGACCAAACACCTCTTCTGGGGTGGAAAAACGCGTCATCAAGTATTCGAAATAAGCACAATCGCTAAAGGCTTCAATAATGCGTTTGGCAATCATACTTTTGGCGATCCCCGGAGGCCCGAGAATAAAGACACTTTCGCCAGCTAAGGTGGCCAATAGGCATTGGCTAATCAGGGAATCGCGTTCATAAACGCCATGGCAAAGATGATGAGTTAAAGAAGCAATGCGCTGGGCAAGCTTTTCTCGCGCTAAATCATCTGAAATTAAGGTCATCGGCATCGGCCAACGGTCTCCACTTAGCCAAATTGCGCCACAATGTAGCAGGCTATCTCAACCATAATTGCAATGAGAACTATGATTGCATGAATGAAACGAAGCGACTCACAACTCACCGTGAATCGGCAGTGAAAGCTCAGTGGCTATCTGCTTGAGCAGCGCTGCATCTTGCAATGCCACTGACCAGCGACAACTGCCACTGTGCGCGGCAATGACGCATTGATTGGCAAACAGCTGTAGCTCCTCACGATGCGCTGTCATCATCACGGATAGCGCACGCTGGCGAATGACCAAGGTATCTTGAGTGACAATGATATCGCCAAAATCTGTCGTCAATTTCATAACGGACGTTTGTCCTTTGCGCGCTTGTGCTTTAACACCGCCATGGTTAAGCGGCTGACACAAATGGTATGTTGCTGCTCATCCACAATCTCAATTTGCCACACTTGGGTCGTTGCCCCCAAATGCACTGGCGTCGCGATGCCAGTCACTACGCCATCACGTTTGGCGCGTACGTGGTTGGCATTTATATCCAAACCCACGCAATAAAAGGGATCAGCCACAGCCATATTGGCGGCAACAGAACCAATGGTCTCCGCCAGAACCACCGAGGCGCCGCCATGTAAAATACCCAGCGGTTGATGGGTGATCGGTGCCACAGGCATGGTTGCGGTTAAGCTGTTCTCACCAATCGCGGTAAACTCAATTTGCAAATGAGACACCAAGGTGTTTTGGCAAAATCCATTGATCACATCCAGATTGACCGGTTTTTTCCAAATACCTTCAACTTGATTCGCATCGACTTGGCTGGTTTCAAATGCGCCAAATGGATTGGGGGCTGCGGAAAGAGACATAACACACTCCTTATCGTTAACGACCACTTTCTTCTATCTTAGCGAAGGAATGAAATAGGCCAAGCTTTTCTCCTTTTTTCAAGTGCAACTGCTTATGCAACGAACGCAAGGCATAAAAAATGCGCTCCATTGAGCGCATTTTTATTCATTAAATTGTGCTAGGCATAGGAGAAGATAACCGAGCCGCCTTTAATCAAATCAATCACCTTACGTGAAATATTGGTTGGAATCGCTGGGCAGCCCCAGCTGCGGCCTAATTGCCCGGTTTTTGAAATCATATCGGGATTGGCATACTTGGCGCCGTGCACCACAATATAACGTTTACGCGCACGGTCGTTCTTTCCTGGCGTTAAACCATCGATGCGTAATGAATAACCATTAGCGCCATAGTAAGTTTCTGAGGTTAAAAATACGCCCAGAGAAGTTTGACGCGAATTCACGTTATTTGAAAACTTCTTGGCATAAAGCGCACCGCTGTTCACCCCATGCGAGACATAGGTCTTAATCAGCAACTCTTTTTTATCCATATCAATGACAAAAAAGCGCTTTTGGCTGGAAGGCTTGCTGTAATCAATGATGGTCAACATTGATTTTTTACGATTTTTTACGCCTTGATAACCTTGGTATGCCTGATGAAAGACTTCAAAGCTCATATCATCTTGTAAGCCGAGCTGCTGATAAAGCTGGGCGGATGGATCGTTGCTGGTCGCACTCCAAGCCAACGCACTACTGGTCAGTAGCAGCATCGCTAGGAAAAAACGTGAAGCCAGTTTGGTCATGCTTTGAAACCTCATTCAAAAAAGCTGGCGGCAATTTAGCACAAAAAAACATCAGCGCAAGGGCACCCTTTGAATCACGCCAATATTACAAATCTCTAATAACATAAAAATCAATATGTTATTTGTGCCCATTATATCGGCAGTTCTCAATTGAATCTTCGCAGATCAACCGCTTATATCTTTTTTCATCATTCTTTCGATGAAATGCGTATTTTTCGTCATCCTGCTCAAGTAATAGCAAATTGTGTCAAGCTGCGGTCAATCATTCATGCGACTGCGTTAAAATGCTTGATACTCGCACTCATTCTGAAAAATCGACGTATACTGCAATGCGTTGCAAATAAGTTCGTGCACTGTTTCGAAATTCATCTGTTTGCATAAGCCCAACCATTTATTTCACCCGCTGTTTTTTTTAATCTCCTCGCTAACTTGAATAAGAAATCAGTTGAAATGGAGGTGGTGCGATGAAACGGCAATGGCAAGGTGTGTATTTAGCTGCAATGTTAGCCTTCTCACCGCTTATTGTTCATGCCTCCCTTTTCTCCGCACAAACGGTCACGCAATGGGAAATTGCACTGGCCGAACTTCCACCAGAGCAGCTCACTCCAATCATTGCCCAGCTTGGCGATGCTTGGATTTATCGCAAAAATGAAGAAGCGCCCGTCATTTCAGATTTACTTGCCAAAGCGTTGGCATTAAACCCCAAAGCGACATTGGCTTGGTTTGAAGTACATCCAGAGCAATTTGATGCCTGGCTGGAAAGTGTGCCTCACACAGTCCTGATTGATGAAGTGGGCACCGATGAAAGCTATGCCGAGCGTGTTCAACTTCGCGCAGCCATGATCACCAGCTTGGTGAACTATCCAAAGAATCAAGAAACCTTTCAATACGCCAGACGCATCGATCGTGTGCTGCGCAGCAGTCAAATTCGTCAAACAAACTAATTTGCTTTAACCAACGCGATAAAAAAACCGCCTGACCAAAGGCGGTTTTTTGTGCCAGATTTTCACGCAGTATCCACCAGTCGATGCCCCGCAGCCTCACACCCAAAGAAGGGCAGCCATAGTTTAAATACGCATCTTCGATTTATTTAAAGCGCCTTACAAAAGCAAATCTTGCTATTGTGCGATGAACCGGCATCTTCATAACCATCAATCTGATATCCACTGCGAATCAAAAGTTGCAACATTGCTGGATAACGATTCATCGACTTCACCCGCATCTGTTGATAACCCTGTCCTTTTGCCCAGAATTCTTGCTGCGTTCGCAGCGCCGTGGCGATGCCATACTGACGATAATCGGGACACACACCCGCCAGCCAAAGGTAACTCTCAGTCGCTGAAAGCGCATACACAAGCTGATAGCCCACAGGCATGTCATCCACATAAGCGACGAGCAAGCGATAGTCTCGATTGGCAAGACGCACTTCAAGCACTGCGCGCGTGGTGCGATCATCAAATTCAGGCATTTGCTGATTAATGATCAGTACATCATTAAATGTACCCATACGATATTCGATATGAGGCATGTTCTCTATTTCAATCATCTGGCTGTATTCAGGTTCAGTTGGCGCAAAGAAAACTAGATTAGGCTTGTTCCAAGGCCCATGACACCGCTTGTGCCGCGTGAATAGCCGTGGTGTCATAAAGTGGCACATGGGTATCCGCTTGTTGAACCAACAGCGCAATTTCCGTGCAACCTAAAATCACCGCCTGCGCCCCTTGCGCATAAAGCTTTTCAATAATGGCTAAATACTGGGCTTTCGATTGTGGCAATATATTGCCCAAGCATAATTCTTGATAAATCACATCGTGCACAATGGTTTGCTCCGCGTCACTTGGAACCAACACATCAATGCCAAATTGCTCAATCAAACGATTTTTATAAAAATCCTGCGCCATGGTAAAGCGCGTCCCCAAAAGCCCCACTTTCGTAATACCATCCGCTTGCAGCGCCATCGCGGTTGCATCAGCAATATGCAGCAACGGAATATGGATCTGACTTTGAATTTGCGCGGCCACTTTGTGCATGGTGTTGGTGCAAATCAATAGAAAATCAGCACCCGCCGCTTCAACTGCCTGCGCAGCTTGACCGAGAATCACCGCAGTTTGTGACCAATCACCTTGATGCTGCAAGCGCTCAATGTCGGCAAAATCCACGCTATATAAAGCAATTTTTGCAGAGTGCAGGCCGCCCTTATGCGCTTTGACGCCTTGGTTAATCGCTTGATAATAACTTTGTGTGGACTCCCAGCTCATTCCACCGAGCAAACCGATTGTTTTCATCTCATTCTTCCTTGTTACCGCAATAGATTGAAATTAACCAGATTCCAGTAAAGGGACAAGGGAATTATGAAATGGATGCTGAGCACAAATACGCACCTTCACTGGGCACCATAAAACACGGCCAGCCAAATAGTGGGGTCATGAGGCGTCGTTAATTGCACGCGATGTTTTTGATGCGCCGGAATCAAGAGTGAATCCCCGACGCCAAGGACCACGGACTCGCCTTGCTCAAATAACAAAGTGCCCTCACCTTTAAGCACGCAGACCCATTCATCTTCTGCTTGGTCATACCATGTGGAATCAGGCGTGGCGTGTCCTTTTGACACAATACGCTCAATACGACAGGTTGGATGACTTACCAATATGTCGCAAAGCTCTTGCGAAAACCTATCGGGAATGTTCGTAAATAGATTCTGTACCCTATGCGTCATCGTGTGCGCCTTCCTTTTGATGCGTTATCATTTGCATTGATTATTTTTCGTTTCTTTATTTTCAACTTTATTCTTCAACATCTATTCTGATCGACATCTCACAATCTCAATGAGAATCAAACAGACGGCAAATATGGCGGTCTATGCTAAGAACGATTTGACGATAAGGAGTCCATAATGATCAGTGCAGAAGTTCATAACTATGTTGAGCGTATTCTGGGCCAGAAAATTTACGAATTTGGTCTTCATGATAAATACAGCGCAGACCAACTCGCCGATTTATGTTGCTTGGTTTTAAATCAAATACCACCGCGATATATCCGCCATAATGTCGATTTACTTTATGCCATGTCAGAATCAGAACAAATAGAACTCAGTCGCCGAGTAACCGAAACTTTGTTTGAATTAGAAGCGCGCGTGCAAAGTGATCGTCGTCAACAAGAGCGTGTTAATTAATTTGGTATTATTTTTGCTAGTTTTCACGGTGCAATGACAAAAATTGCCGCTCATCCACGATACTTCCCTTGTTATCTTGGATTGAGCCAATTTGTCATCATTGATTGGCGATGGAGCATCGAAAAATGAACAAAAAACCATGGTATGACGCTATGCTGGTGATCAGCTGGATTAGCGCTTGGGCAGTACTTGCATTTGTCCTACCCGGACTTGGCGGCTAAGTAAAAGCCAAACAACTGCTGTAAAATATAGCGAATGCCACGCTTTTCTTGATAAACCCTTGATTGGGACTTGAGCGAGCGGCACAATGTGATGAGTGTCAATAGGATAACTGGCAAATCATGATGATGAAAAAAATAATCCCTGCAACCGTGCTGCTTGCGTTCCTTAGCGGTTGTTCTACGAGCAATCCTCAAATTTCAACAAGCTCGACTGTGGTTGAAGAAATCAAAACAGCACCAGCCACGACCCAACCTGCGTTAACCGAAAATAGTAACGACATGATGGGTACCGAAGAAGTTTCTCCAGATCTTGCGGTTTCTGGTGACTTGCCACCAGCCCAACCGATGCCAGAAACTGTGCCTATCGTTCAACCAGAACAAAAGCCCGTTCCTGAGGTGAAGCCAGCACCAAAACCTGAGCCAAAACCAATTCCTGCAGTCGCGCACAAACCACAAGCAAACTACACCTTGCAAGTAATGGCAGTGAGCCACAAGAAGAATTACCAAAGCTTTGTTCAATCGCTACCGAAACACGAAGCCATTTGGATCAATGAAAAATCAGTGGATGGCATTCCATGGTACGCGATCCTCTACGGTGAGTTCGCAACCCGTGATGAAGCCAAAGCTGCGCTCAATGCATTGCCAGCCAGTGTTCGTAAATTGGGTCCATTTATTCGCTCCTTTGAAAGCATTGAAAAATCAGCATATCCAAAGCTTGAGCGTTTAAATTAAGCGACAATTATCTTTGATAATTTTGATTAAAAGCCCCGATTGGGGCTTTTTTATGACGCGAATTTAGAACGCAGTCATGTCCCCTATCATTTAATTCAATCAAATCTTTTCTTTATTTGTCCGCCACCCCTATGCCATCCCATTATTTTTCCTCAATCTTGATGCATGCCGTGCGGCTTTCGATTAGAATTTTGCTTTCTGTCTGCCCATTGGCACAGCGATTGAAAAGGAATCAATATGGATTTAACCCAAGTCTTGCTACTTTGCGGTGGCGGCTCCTCTGAGCATGAGGTCTCCCTCGTTTCGGCACAATTTCTTAAGCAACAACTTCAAAGTATTGACGGCGTCACCGTACACTTTGTCGAAATGAAAAAAGAGGGTTGGGTTGATCAGGATGGCCAAGCATGTCGACTCGATATGGATGGCCAACTTCGCGGCCAACAAGGTGAAACCAAAATCGATTATGTGGTTCCTTGTGTACACGGTTTTCCGGGCGAAACTGGCGATCTACAGTCGTTTCTTGAATTGGTCGGCGTGCCATACCTTGGCTGCGGCGCTGAAGCCAGCTTAAACTGCTTTAATAAGATCACCACCAAACTTTGGTTTGATGCTGTGGGTATTCCAAATACGCCATACTGCTTCTTGAGTCAAAACACCCCAGAAGCCCATACCCGTGGTCAGCAAGCGCTAACGCAATGGGGTAAAGTTTTTGTCAAAGCGGCAAGCCAAGGCTCCTCTGTGGGCTGCTTCTCAGCAGATAATCCAGCCGATCTTGATCGCGTCATTGATGAAGCCTTTACCTATTCTGATCAAGTGCTGATTGAAAAAGCGCTCAAACCGCGCGAGCTTGAAGTTGCCGCCTACCAATATCGAGGTGAACTTGTGCTTACGGCGCCCGGTGAAGTCTTCTGCCCAGATGATCAGTTCTACACCTACGAAGAAAAATATAGCGCAGGCAGCCATTCCAGCACCACATTAACAGCAGACATTACAGATACGCAGACAGCTGATATTGCCAAGTACTCCAAACTTGCATTTGAACAATTGAAACTCAAAGATTTGTCTCGAATCGATTTCTTCTTAGATCAAGATGGTGAGATTTATCTAAATGAGATCAATACCTTCCCTGGTATGACGCCAATCTCTATGTTCCCGAAACTGCTAGAGCATCATGGCGAGAATATGATCGATTTTCTCGCCGATCGTATTCAGAATGCACGCAAGCATTAATCTCAACAATATCTGTGAAAAAGAGGTCCACTGGACCTCTTTTTTTATTCAAATAGTTGCCCACACCATACACATCGCTTTGCTATGACGAAGACGAAGACAACGAAGGCTTTTATCCCTGTTATTTCGACGATTTGGACACAGACGGCACGGCGCCACGCTTGTGCCACCATCGTTTCAATTTATGCCATCGCGCCATTAATAGCAGCGTGACAATCCCACCATATAGCAGCGGCTCAAACCAACCTGATTTTTGCGACCAAATAAAATGAACTAACACCAGCAGCACAATGGCATACACCCAATGATGCAGCTGCTGCCAGCGGCGACCCAATCTGCGTTGCATTGCCTGCGTCGATGTCAATGCCAACGCCAAAAGGAGCAACCATGCAAAAGCGCCCAGAACTAAATAGGGACGAGCGGTA
Source organism: Vibrio stylophorae (assembly GCF_921293875.1). NCBI lineage: Bacteria > Pseudomonadati > Pseudomonadota > Gammaproteobacteria > Vibrionales > Vibrionaceae > Vibrio > Vibrio stylophorae. The sequence goes on along the minus strand of NZ_CAKLDI010000002.1, from coordinate 77,345 downwards.
ATTTCTTGGCCAAAGAGCGTCCAATTCAACCCTAAATCAAGCAGTAGATAAATCAGTAAATGCAACACAGCCCAAGCAAAACAATATAAACCCAGCAAGCGACGCGTTCGAATCAGCCAGCCTTGTTTACACCACTTTGCCAGCGGTGAAACCAGCAGCGTTAGCAGCAGCGAGTGAAATGCAGCTTTACCGGTGAAATGACTTAAACCCTGAAGCGGATCTGCGCCCAGTGCGCCTTGCGTCATCGCTAGATAAAGCCATAACAGTGCAAACCACTGTCCTAGATGAATGGCAACTTTGAGCCAAAATACGCGATTGTCCATAACGCCTCCCAGCTAGTAATTTTTCCGTAAATCCAGCCCCTGATACAGATCCGCCACTTGCTGCGCATAACCATTGAACATCAAGGTGGCCTGCCGTTTTGCAGAAAACAGATTACCTTCACCAATAAAGCGCTCCGTACTTTGGCTCCAACGCGGATGATCGACATGGGGATTTACATTGGCATAAAAGCCATACTCATCCTTTGCCAGCTGGTTCCAAGTTGTCTCAGGCTGCTTTTCCAGCAGGTCGATCGATACAATGGACTTAATGCTTTTAAAGCCATATTTCCATGGCACCACCAGCCGCAGCGGCGCACCATTTTGCGGCGCTAACGTCTTACCGTATAAACCCACGGCAATTAAAGTGAGTGGGTGCATCGCTTCAGCAATGGTCAAGCCCTCTTGATAAGGGTAATTGATCCCGCCACCAATACGCCACGAGGCTTGTCCTCGCATCTGTTTGGGATCATACAGTGTTTGAAAACCCACATATTTCGCATTCATCGTCGGTCGCACCGATTTGAGCAAAGCCGCCAATGGAAAACCAATCCATGGAATATTCATCGCCCAGGCTTCAACACAGCGCAAGCGATAGAAACGCTCTTCTAGCGGAAATTGACGAAATAGATCTTCATAATTAAGCGTTTTGCTTTGATGGACTTCCCCTTGAATCTTCACCTGCCATGGATTAGTCACTAAATCCTGTGCGTAACGGCGCGGATCCCCCTTATCGGTGCCAAATTCATAAAAATTGTTGTAGTTAAGGATCTTCACTTCCGGCGTCAGGGCTAGATAATCCCCCTCGCCTGTGGCTTTTGCTTGCAAGGCTTGGCGCTTTGCCAAAGGCGGCGTTTTATCGCCCAAGCCCAAAAAAGCACTGGCGCCTGTACTTGCGGCGGCTGTGCTAAGAGCCAATCCTTGAAGCAGACGGCGACGCTGATAGTTCACTTCACTGGTGAGTTGGTGCTCTTTAAGCTGGTATTTCTCTTGGCGACGTATCAGCATGCACTTCTCCTTTGCGTTTCATATGAGTGTAGCTTTGTCTGCATTAGAGCCTAGGCGAAAAAAAAGGTGCCTTTGGCACCTTGCGGATAGGGAAGCGATCTCAGCATTGAGACAACTGAGATTGGTCAAATCTATTTGAATAACGCGCTTAACGACGCCCTAAGAGAAAAAGCTACGCATTATTTTCACTGTCTTGGCGCTTGATCGTCTTATGACCATCTTCAGTCACACCCAATTTCCAGTAACTACTGATATAGAGATGCTCACGCGCAACCTCACGCTCATTACGAAAATAGCGGCGAAGTGTACGCATTTGATCAAATTCACAGGCGCACCAAACACCCACAAGACCTGCGGGCCAGGGATAAGCTTGCACCTCCGCCACAAGATCGCGCTCACCTTGCACTAACCAGTGCATTGCAATGCCAGATGGCGCGCGAAGTACTTGCTGATCGCCCATATCGCGCACAGCAATAAACGCAGCGCCTTGCGCCGTGGCAGGCAATGTCTCAAGCTGTGCAGCCAATGCCGGTAACCCCGTCATATCACTTGCCAAAATAACGCTATCGCAATCAGCATGAATCGGCGCAATCAAGCCAGGTCCTGCGACAAAAATATGCTCGCCAACACTGACTTGCTGCCCCCATTGACTGGCATATCCACCCTGCTCTTTTGTCAGTGGTAGATGGACATCATGGGTGACCATATCAAGCACCAGTTGGCAGGCATTGGGATCAAAATGACGAATACTGTAGGTGCGCAGCACAACATCACGCAAAGAGTGGCAATCGTGAATATCCGTGTGCCCTTCTGGGTGAAATATCAATTTGATATAACCGCCAACACAATCATGAGGAAAGTCAGAAAAATCGTCACTTTGCAGGGTCAGGCGCAACATATTTGTCGTCCATTGCTGTTTATTGACGACGCATGCATCAAATACAGGACGTTCAAATTCAGGTGGCCGGCGCATTTGAACTGATTGAATTTGCGCGGATAAAGACATCGTTGCTCCTACTGCAATTGAAAACGTGCGATCAGTTGGCAATGATCAGCGCTATGCAGATGCTGCACCGATTGTGCCACCAACGGGTTAGGATGACGTTTTAAATAATTGACCAATGCCGCTTTGCAACAGCCTAAATTTTCCACATAGGTATCACAATCTTGATGCTGACAATGCGGAATCGACACACTGACCGCTTCTTGTGCTAATTGTAGGTAATGCAGCTCCAAATCGGGTTCATTTTGTTGTCGCCAAAATTCCGCAAGGTTGTGACAACTAATTACCTTAATCGATAACCACTCGCTATTTTCAGCTTGCGCCAAGTCAGCCATCATCGCTTGTGCCAATGCTTGCTGATAAAACGCCATGGACATCACATGGTCACCGCGATGCTGCGCCTCCTGCGCCCACAAGGTATAATTTTCCCACTGTGCGATATTCATTTTCCTTCACCTGAATCATTGCGAATCAAACAATTTTGACATCATATTGAGAATCATTCTCGATAGCAACATTCTTCTCCCTCAGTTCCTATCGACTCACAACTCAAGCTTTGTGCACCTTGATATAAAATATCCATTTACAAGAAAAAATTAGCATAGTAGTCTGAAATCTCACCCATAGGACGAGTGACGTATGTTGCATTCAATTCAAGCCACATCCATGTGCCGAAAGCTGTTCAGTTTAGAAACAGCGGCGCATTGCGCTCGTCGATTTAGCTTTACCCTAGTGTTTATCAACTAGGGTTGGCGCATGCTGGCCCGCAAGGAGGCTGGCGAACATCTCTTATTCCTTTCACCATCCTCAAGCGGCCAACATATTTCACTGCTGTATGAGGAATTCGATGTACAAACACAACAACATCAATGGGCAAGACACGCTGGAGTGTTGCCAATGAGTCATATTCGTCCAGGATTTTCATCTCGATTAGGATTTATTCTTGCTGCGGCCGGATCGGCGGTCGGTGTTGGTAATATCTGGGGTTTCCCCACCCAAGCGGCGCAAAATGGCGGCGGTGCATTTTTGCTGGTTTATCTGGTGATGGTGGTGGTATTGGCTTATCCCATGTTAATCGCGGAGCTGACCATTGGTCGTTTAAGCCAAAAAAATCCAGTCGCGTCATTACGTGCACTGGGAGAGACACGGCTCATGCAGCGCACTGGTGTCGTCATCGGCGTTGCCGGGATCACCGTGCTGTCGCTCATTCTCTCTTTTTATGCGATTTTATCTGGCTGGTTATTGTCATTTATGCTCGCGCCAATCACGCAAGCGCTAGGATGGTCACAGTTAACTCACTGGTTAGAGAATTTTTCGCTGAGTCGCAATTTGATCATGATGGCTGTCTTTATGCTGCTCACCATGCACGTAGTCTATCGCGGCGTGAGTGCAGGCATTGAGCGCTGGTCAAAACGTTTAATGCCACTTCTGTTTGTCCTCCTCATTGCCATGGCGGGTTATATCTTGACGCAGCCAGGCGCAATGCAAGGACTCAAACTTTATCTGATCCCAGATTTTTCCCAAGTGCTACAACCCTCACTGTTAGTCAGCGCCATGGGGCAGGCCTTTTTCTCGCTCTCCATTGGCGTATGCGCCTTGATGCTGTACGGCAGCTATTTGAGCCCACAAGAGAATTTGCCACGCACCGCAGCCATGGTTGCGGGCCTCGATACTTCCGTAGCCTTTTTAGCAGGCTTGCTCATTTTGCCTGCGATGTTTGTGGCCCAAGCCAATGGCGTAACCATCTACCAAGCCGATGGCAGTTTGCAGTCATCTGATACCTTAGTCTTTACTGTGCTACCCGCAATGTTCAACAGCATGGGTCAAAGCGGTGTGTTACTTGCGGTAGGCTTTTTTGCTTTAATGCTCATTGCTGCGCTGACCTCATCCATCTCAATGCTAGAAGCGCCAGTCAACACCTTAAATGAGGAGACGGGCTGCTCACGCCACAAAGCGGTCTGGCTCATTGGCTCGCTGGTATCCATGGTTTCTGCGCTGGTTATATACCATTTCGATACCTTGTTTGGCTTAGTGGTTAAAGCCACCACAGTCTATGCTCAGCCACTTTTGGCACTTTTGTTTGGGGTGATGCTGACATGGGTTCTCAGACAAAATCGACTGCTAAAAGCACTCCAGTCTGGCTCAGAGAATATTGAGCACACTTGGTTTTGGCGCATTTGGCCAAGTTACGTCAAATTTGTCTGCCCGTTACTGATTTTGTTGGTGTTCTTCTACCAATAAAGCCTTCAACGAAAGTCATCTATGAGCCATTAAAAAGAGCGCCTCTGCGCTCTTTTTAATATCAACATTCTATCCAATCGATTGATATCCAATCCTCAGAACACTACACGCCCTAAGCCACAAACCGACATTATGACGAATACAGTGATAAACGCTGATCCCACACTTTGACATCCACACCACGATATCGCGCCTGCGATATTTCTTGGCGCAGCAGAACGACCAGTGCTTCCTGCGGCGGCTGGTGCTGATACCAGTCCAACCATTGCTGAGCTTCCTCGCCCCCTTGGCTGAGTGCGTGGCGCAGTGATTTTAAAAACGCAGGGTCGTCTATTGGTGCATGCCGCCCACGTCGAAATAAAGGCACCAAAGTGAGCATCAATCCACCAATAAAACTGACTAAGAGCAAGCTGACAAATATTCCATCTGAACTCATATCGCCTCCGGTATTTATTTTTATGATCATGAATCACCTGAGTTCTATCAGTTCTACGCTTTTTTCTCTTGGTAATAAAATTGACCCCTTCGAATCGCTAAATACTTCATATCTTGGATTTCAAATCATTGGTCGATTTTCTGTTTTGACAGAGATTTATCACCGTTTTACAAAATTATTACAAAAAGACAAATCACTCGACTACCAAGCTAAATATTTACGCCCAGTATTTGCCTCATCCATGTCACTGGCGCGCATAACTTACGCGCATGATTAGCCCCAATGCGATGCATTGCGCACCAGCAGCTGTGCATGCGATGTGCTGTTATCATCAGGCGTGGGTGTGACAGCGCAATTTACATAAAAGTAGTCATAGTGCAGCGCTTGATCTGACTGCGCTTCGCCGCTGGCAAGTAAATGCACCATCATCTCTGGCGCAAGGCCATTACAAGCATTGGGGATCGCCGCATAATGCGCCTCACCGGATTCTGACTCAGCTTGATACATAGCGCAGCCTGATAGTACAACCGCTAGAAATGCCCAAAGTAGACTTCGCATCATTTTGTCCTCTGATTAAACGGCGTAACAAAGGCGCAGAACAAAATGCATATCAAAAAATGGGGAAAAAATGAGAGAAAAAAGAAGGTGCTGAAATGCACCTTGCTATCTTACAAAAATAATCAATGAAATCAATCATTCAATGCAGGACTTCATAAATTAATTGCTATTTTCATTACCCGGTATGATTGTTTCAGCCGACGGTTGCATCTCAACCGCTTCAGGAAAGTCAACAGGCGTCGTATAGCTTTGCCAACTGCTCTGCGCATAATTTACCGTCGAATCGACATTCACCGCAGGATTCGCACTGACGGGATCAACACCTGAATGGCCAACCGCAGACTGCCCCGAAGATTGCACGCTGTCTGGCAGCGGAATAGTTTGCCCATCTGCCCAAATTTGATCTAAAAAATGCTCAAAATGAAGGGTACTGCGCGCATAGGTTTTATCAAGCGCTGCGATCACCACCTGCTTGCGATAAGGACCGGTTTCTAACCGCTTGATCAACTGACGCGCCACTTTTTGAATCGCAATCAAATCATCCACATTCACTTGATTGGCAATTACATCACGCTCAGATTTGGCTGGCTCGTAATCTAATTTGGCCGCCACAAACAGCCATAAATAACCGATCGCTTTGCTGGTTGCATCTTTCGTACGATAGGACAAACCAGCACGATACATCGCCTCAAGGGAGCCTTGCTCTGCAGCACGTTCAAACCAATAGCGCGCATGATCAATCCCCTGATCATCTTGAAACCGTGACTGAATCATCTCACCCAGCCGAATTTGCGCTTCGACCTGGTTGAGCCTTGCAGTGAGATAGTTCCAATGAAGCGCTTCTTGGTAAGCACTATCTCCCGATTGATGGAAATAATACTCGCCCAGATACAGCTGGGCCTGTAGTAGCCCGTGTTCTGCGCACTCATGTAATAAGTTCAAGCCCAACTCACGATTGGGCTCCGTCCCGATACCTTCCATATATAGTTGCGCCAGTTGGTATTTGGCTTGAAAACTCCCTTCTCGGCTTTCAATCACCAACTGCCAAAATGCACCGCGCGCTTTAGCCTCCCCCATGACATGGGATTGCTGCATATAAAGACGCACCAACGCATGCTGGGCGAGATCATTGTCTTGTTTTGCTGCCATTTCATACCATTGAATGGCGATATGCGGCTGCGTCGTCTCATTCTCTTTGGCCAAATAAAGCTGGCTCGCGATATGACCGGTGCGCGCTTTAAACTCCTTTTCGGCGTACTCCGCCTGACGAGACTCTTGCAGCACGCGATGGTATTGCTCCGCTTTTTTCAGCTCAGCACTGGCGTTGGCCTTCACCCGTTGACTGGTCGACCAATAGTGCCAAAGCACCGCAATCAGACCAATGGCCATCACACTCAGCAGCAAAATAAATATATTCATGCACCTTCCATTGTTCTTTCGCTCAGCTTTTCTCTATATCGGCAGCTTTTGCAAAGGATTGAGCTTACATTCAGCAACGCATTGCGGTATGGTGAAATCTGGATATAAAAGAACGTATCATAATGCAAAATCATTCACTGCTGTCCTTAAAAAATCAATGGCTATGTGACTTTATCAGCCAGTCACCCTACCCAACTGAGCAAAGTCTCGCCGGCATGCACAGCTATCAAGCCACGCAATCCTCACTTTCAGTCCAGCAGCTCTCATCCGAGAACTGCAGCGCAGATGATCAGCTCAATTTTTACTGCGTTTCTGATAACCGGACCATGATTCAATTTGTGAAACTCTACCAGCTCAGTTGGCCGGAAGCCCTTCGCGCCAACATCATCGAGTTTTTAACACAGATGGATCTCAGCCAACCAGCAAACGATGTTCAGCTCTATTTTGTAACCAAATCAGGACAGGGATATGGCACAGCAATGGTGACAGAGAATGCGACGCAGCGTCTGCTAAGCGATATTTTTTGCGTTGATACAAAAGCCAAAGCATCGTTTATCGCACAGCTCAATCACTACCTCTCGCACGCGCATGATAAAGAGAGCTGGATAGCCCAATAGCGAACTCGCATATAGCAAACCGAAGGTATAGCGATCTTATGAAGATCACAGCCATGCTTCGTCATGCTTTGTCATTGTCATAGCCAAATCGCTTCATGTCTCATTGAGATAAATCAAATGATTAAAATCCCGAGAGGCTAGATCAACCTATCGGGATTTCAATCGTTAAAGCGCAGAAAAATAATTGGGGGATGGCTATTAATTCGCTTGAGGCACGAAAGCTGAGGTCATCGACGTCGATTGACTGGGCGCGCGCAGCCAGTAATCTGGCCAAGCAAGGCATTCACGAAGGGATGAATAGATATCACGCCACTCATAATAATCAGGATAATGACCTGAGATATCAGTAAAGCCAACTTGGCGCATCGCCAGCTTGGCACGTGAAATATGATAGCGCTGAGTAACCACCACGATTGCAGTATCTTTCGCAAGCAACTGACGAACATTGCGTGCCGTCGCCGCAGTATTCACGCCGCTGCGATCCACTAAAATCATCGCCGCAGGAACGCCCTGACGCTCTAAATATCGCGCCATCACCATGGCTTCATCTTGCAATTCAGCACCAACCCCACCGCTGACAATAATCTGTTTTACGCGACCACTTTGATAAAGCCCAAGCGCAGCATCAAGCCTAGCTTTGAGCCGATTTGAAAGCGAACCATCGGCATAAACTTGATTGCCAAAAACCACGGCATATTCTGCATTGCCTTTCAATCCTTGCCCGGCATCTCGATAGAGCATGTAACTGATGGCGCCAAGCAGTAAAAAAAGCGCGGCAAATACAGCACAGATCACCCGCAGCCATCTATTCATGGCGAATAACCTCAATACGCGCACCTTCCACCGGCATTTCAAAGCTTTCACCAAGGGCGTAGATTTGCGCCTTAATTTTGGCAATAGCGCATCGCTCAGGTGATGCATCCAACTGGGTCGGCACATGCAGCTGAACTTGCAGTCCCGTGTCCTTTGCCAGCTGCGTCAACCAGCCTTGCTGTTCACGGGTATGCGCACTAAATAACAGCAGTAAATCAATCCCTTGCTCATTGAGCTGTTGCCAAGTTGACATCAAGGCTTTTCTTAAACGAACACTCGCTTTGAGGTAGCTCGGCAGATCGTAAACATCGTAGCCATAGAGTGTGGTTAACAGGGTATTTTCATCAAATTGCATCGCCGCGGATTCACCTTGAATCTGCTGAGCAATGGCCTGTTGCTGCGTTGGGTTAATACAACTAATGCAATGAATGATTGGCATCGAACTATCCTTGCTTGGGTGCCATTAAATAATGATCGCCATAAATGTGACCTAGTTTACCTTGCGCTAGCGCTTTTCAATTTAAATTCCCTGTGAAAAAACACCATCTTTCAGTCAAGATGGCAGCAATTGCTGCAATCTTGCAACAGCGGTCATCAAGATGGGAAGCAACTAGTATGCGTTATTTCAATCCCTGCGCTGTCAGCACTCAATTTACAGTGTCAATTCAACGGCTGGCAGCGAATTTTAAAATCAACATGATAGTGCTCATCATGCCGAACCCATGAGCGGCGTTTAGAGAATTTCACATGTTTTTTCAGATAGGAACCCACCGATGTCTGCCAAAGCGGCGGCTGTAATTTAGGGTCAAAAATCACTCGGTCAATATCGACCCCAGCTTCAATTGCGGCAATGTGTAGGGCATAAAGATGAAGCGCCATTGCTTCATAATCAATTTGCCACGAATCCCATTTACCCTGTTTGTTGAGCTCAATATCATAGCCATAACGATTGAATGGATGCGTCGGTAGCCATTGGCTTTGCCCATTTTCATCGATCATCGGTGTCATAAAATCCACCGATAAACCATTTTGATGCGTTTTATGTGGGTAAAATTTGCCACCTTCACGGGCGCCCGTTTCGGCGTATTTATAGCGATATTGCGGATGTGACTGGGCCAATGCAGTAAATGCATTGACGACTATGCTTGCCACTTTGCTATGAACGTAATTGCGATCAAGCGCTTGTGCCATCAAGCTATAGCTGGTGAAGTTTTCTCCCTGAGCAGGCAAAGCCACACCATGTTGCAAGGCGCCGTTGCCTGTGCTGCCAAAGCAAACACTCTCGGGCACATGATTATTTGATTCATTGGCCAAACTGCATGAAACGCTCAGCCAGCTACAACAGGCAATCATCCATATTTTCGCCATGCTTTCCCTTTCATCTTCGCTTCAGTCGTAATCGTGAAATTAAAACAAAAAAGGCGAGCCATCGCTCGCCTTAACATATTTTAATTCAATTAGTTAGAGGTAATATCCAATTCTACACGACGGTTACATGCACGACCATTTGAGGTTTTGTTGCTGCAGACCGGCATATTTTCACCAAACCCTTGAACAATCAGGCGGCTTGGCTCAACGCCATTAACCAATAGTTGGTTAGCCACAGCTTGTGCGCGCGATTGTGATAACTGCATATTGTAGTTTGCATCACCTTGGCTATCGGTGTGACCAGAAACTACAAGACGGCTCTTTTCATAGCGATCCATCACTTTTGCAACACTACGAAGTGGGTTTTTAATCGATGGGTTCAAACTCGCAGATGCGGTTTGGAAAGTGATACTATCAGCCATAATCAGGCGAATGGTGTCGCCATTACGCTGTACTTGCACGCCTGAGTTAACCAACACTTTGCGCAGCTCAGCTTCTTGCTGATCCAGATTGTAACCAATCGCGCCACCCACAGCCGCACCACCAGCACAACCAACCAAAGCACCTTTACCGCGCTTGTCATCCTTGATCAGTGCACCAGCAATCGCACCACCGACGCAACCAACCAAAGCGCCTTGGGTTGTTGCATTGGTTTCCTCTTCGCCAGTTGCCGCATTCAGGCGGGTTGTTTGACAACCAGAAATTGCAAAGAGTGATGCCAACACCATGACGGCTGCACGTTTTTTATTCAACATATTGATCCCTTAAAGATACTTCTCGCAATAAACAGAAAAATGCCAGCACAATCAAGACGACACAAGCCTTCATTGCAAAATTGACATGAATTTTTCAATCATCTGTTCAATTTAACCACAGTCATAGAGCGCTATTGAAGCCAATTTACTTTAACCGCAGCTGTCTTACCGACCCGTCATCACAAACACGCAATAAAACATGTGCAATGACTCTATGTCATTTGCGTTTTTGCTGCACAAAAGAATGAAAAACAAGACATTGCTCACAAAAATATTGCATTTTATACCGCTGCCGATTAATTTATCGGCGCACCAAGAAATGATCGCCTGAAAAAATATACAACGATGATGATTTCGTAATGATTTGAACGGCAAGGGATGCACGCATCAATTTGCTCGACTAATCTTTTGAATGCGTGCTTTTTTTGTCTGCTGCAAAGGGAATAAGGATTATGAAAGCTATTGGGCTTGCGCTGCTCGTTTGCTGCCTATCGTTTCAGATATCAGCGAAAGAGTCTCTCAAGGATTATTGGGAACTCTCTGAATATCTTGCCTTACATCCCGAACAAGTGCCGCTGACTGAAACTTTTGCCGTGACAGTGCAAAATGACCCAGTGCCGCTCACTCAACTCCCCAAAAAGCCCATTTCTATTGCGGTGATCTATCCTGCTGAGCAAATTTCAGATTATTGGCGTCGTAACATCACCGCCTTTGAAGCGCGGCTGCAGGCGTTAAATATTCCATATACCTTAACGCCCTATTACACCAAGCCAGCCACTGAAAGTCGCGAGCAAACCCAATACCTACTGGATGCGCTACAGTCATCGCCCGACTATCTTATTTTCACCTTAGATAGCTTAAAGCACCGAAAGTTTATTGAGCGGGTGATTGGCAAAGGCAAGCCCAAGCTCATGTTGCAAAATATCACGACGCCCGTAAAAGCGTGGCAGGCGCGCCAACCATTTATGTATGTTGGATTTGACCATGCGACAGGCAGTCGCATGCTCGCTAATTTTTTCCAAAGCACAGAGCCCACACCGCTAAAATATGGCGTTTTATATTTTACCCCTGGTTATATCAGTAGCGCCCGAGGTGATACTTTTATTGATGCCATGGGCAATGATGAGCTCTATCAAATGCAGACTGCCTATTATACCAAGGCCAACCGACAATCCGCTTATACCGCGGCCTTATCTGCACTCAAAGCCTATCCTAAATTGGATCTACTCTATGCTTGCTCAACGGATATTGCGCTGGGCGCCATTGATGCGCTTAAAGAGCTGGGGCTAACCCATCAGGTCAAAGTGAATGGTTGGGGCGGCGGCTCTGCTGAACTCGATGCAATCAAAGCAGGCGAGATGGATGTCACTGTTATGCGTATGAATGACGATACAGGCGTGGCCATGGCAGAAGCGATCAAAGCCGATCTCAGTGCTCAGCCGACGCCCTTGGTTTATTCTGGCCAGTTTGCGATTGTGACCAGCCAGACGCCCGAGTCGCAAATAGAACGGCTAAAACAACGCGCCTTTCGCTATTCCGATCATCCCCAGCTGCTTGCCACCCAATCTGCTGCGCAGGTGACCAATCCATGAACCAACCACGCGAATACTCATTGGCCAAATATCTATCGGTCCTCTTTGTATTATGCGTCGGCACCGTGCTGGTCACCCTAATCTTTAGCAACTACTTTGCGAATAAAGACAACATTGCGCGCGAAACCGCGCGCAAACTCACCCAAGTCGATGTACAACTCGACAGCGAACTCACCCATCGACTCGATACGATGTCACTGGCGCAGCAATACCAGCTGCAAGACAGTTCACTCATCCAATGGCTTGAACAGGGTGAGCTCAGTCAAATTGAAAATTACTTCACACAAAGTGATGAGCAAGCGTCACTGTATACGCCGGATTTTCGTTTTATTGCCAATAGCCAAAAAATGCTCTGGCAAGATAGCAATAGCCTGTTCTTTGGCTTAGAGCCTGCCGAGTTAATGGCCATTGCAAAACAGCAATCTAACAATCAATGGCAAGCCCACCAAAGCACTAGCATGTTAGGTCATCAGCACCTTCTTGTTCGCTCGCGACCGATTATTGATGTTCAAACGGGTGAAATGGTGGCCAAGGGCTATATCGTTTTAGCCCTTGAGGATAACCTCAGCTTGGCATCCGAGCTGCAACAAAAAGTCAATGCTGAAGCCTTGGCTTTAATGGTCAATGGTCATATCGTTACCGCAACCGCAAAACCCCATTCGGCTGATCTCAATGGCTTAATGGGAAAAGCGATCCCCCATGGCCGTTTGCGCCAAGTCACCCCCATTGAATTAGCCGGGGATTACCACGACTTAGCCATTGTGACCTTGCTCGATGACACAGTCACAGCCGCTTTAACCGCGCAACTGCAACGCAACTTATTTATCGCTCTGGTGGTGTTAATTGGCTTATCTATGTTATGCGCCTATATCTTCAAACGCGCAGCAGTGACACCGCTGAGCAAACTTGTGGACTATGCCAATAACACTCGCCATTACCATCGCGCGGCAGCTTACACGCCTAGCCGAATCAGCGAATTTAACCGCCTAGGGTATGCCATTGAAGCTGCATTCTCGGAGCTTTTTGCCAAGGAGCAGTATCAAAACAGTCTGTTTGAATCAGCCATGTCGCCCATCGTCGTTTGGCGCAATCATCTTGAGCTCGAACATATCAATAAAGCGGGTCAACAAGCCCTTGGTTTTGTCGACCAACAGCAAGCCAATCCTATCTTTGAGCGTTTTGTCCTTGCCGCCCAACCTCACTTGAAAAAAGCGCTCAGTGGTCAAGCCGTTTGTGGTGTGGTGCTACATGGCATGCATGACCGCGCCTTTCTTTGGAATATCTCACCGGTGATCGTCAATGACGCCGTGGTTGCTGTCATTGCCCAAGGTTTAGATATTACGGCGCTAAAAGATGCGCAAAAACAAAGTGAGCGAGCCACACAAGCGGCTGAGCAGGCAAATCATGCTAAATCACATTTTTTAGCGACCATGAGCCACGAAATTCGCACACCACTCAACGGCATTTTAGGGATTGCCGAGCTGCTACAAGAGGAGGCTAGCCAGCAGCCACCTTCGTCCCAGCAAGCGCAGCTTAATACGCTCTATGCCAGCAGCCGCCATCTGCTCAGTTTGGTTAATGATATTCTCGATTTTTCAAAAATTGAGCAAGGCGAGTTACGCATTCAGATTGCGCCTTTCTCCTTACCCGAGCAGCTCGACAATATCTGTTCTGTTTATCAAAGCCTGTGTGCTCAAAAAGGGCTTCAATTCTTAACCCAAATTGAAGCGCTGACACAACCCATTCAAGGGGATGCGCTGCGCCTTCGCCAAATTCTGCATAACTTACTGAGCAATGCGGTGAAGTTCACGCATCAAGGCACCATTGAATTGGCGGTACGTACTCAGCGCGAACAACTTCAATTGATAGTGCAAGACTCAGGGATCGGCATCGAACCCCATTTGATTGAGCATCTTTTTGAACCATTTACTCAAGGGCAAAACCATAGTAAGCGTGAATATCAAGGTACAGGCCTTGGCCTCGCCATTGTTCAGCAGCTAGTCCAACTGATGGGCGGTAGTATCGAAGTGGAAAGTCAGCTTCGCCGCGGAAGCCGATTTATAGTCACCCTACCCTATTTACCTGTAGAAAATGGTCAAATAGAAAAAAATAGCAACGCTAATCTGCCCAATAGCACACCGCAATCGCTCAAAATCCTGCTGGTGGAAGATAATCAGGTCAACGCCATGGTAGCCCAACAGTTTTGTCAAAAAATGGGGCATCAGGTAACTTGGGTGGAAAATGGCAAACTCGCACTGCAAGCTGCTGAGCAGCAAGCCTTTGATCTCATTATTATGGATAACCATATGCCAGTGATGAATGGGATTGAAGCTTGTCAGGCCATTGGGCAATTACTTGGTGAACACACGCCAGCAATCATTGCTTGTACTGCCGATGTCTTTCAAGAAGCGCACCAAGCATTTCGTGATGCGGGCGCCAATGCGATTTTAACCAAGCCCATCACCAAAGATGAGCTGGCAAAATGCATTCAAACGGCCATGATGTGTCGCCGCCCTATTGAAACAACACAGCCACAACTGGCTCATGAAAATGGTTCATGAAAGTGATGTATAAAACCATATATGAGTGCATCATCCTTAATCCGCTTGAATTGCCTGATGCCGGCCCTGTTTTTTCGCGCGATACAACGCCTGATCGCAGCGTTGGTATAACTCCGTAGCCGTTTGCATCCCCTTAGCCGGATCGTAAAACAGATAACCAATAGAAATGGTCACCACATTTTTTGACGTACCGTTATCAGCATGCGCAATGGCCAATCCTTCCACTAAATCGAGTAGTCGATGCGCGACATCACGCACCACGTACTCATCACAACTTTGCAAGATCACCGCAAACTCTTCACCGCCAATGCGAAAACAACGATCTTGGCCTCGCACAGCATAGCGAGTGGTTTGTGCGATTTGCACCAAGGCTCTATCGCCTGCAGGATGACCATAACTGTCATTGAAATGCTTGAATTTATCGAGATCAAATAAGATTAATCCTGCGCGTCGCTGATGGTGCTGGGCGATATCATTAAGCGCTTGATCAAATTGGCCATGATTATAAAGCGAGGTCAACGAATCAATGGAGCCTAAGAATGAGAGTTCTGAAACTTGCCGTTGAACACGCAAAATCAAATTGGAAAACTGCCGTGTGATCTGTCCTATCTCATCATTTCGATTTAAGCCAGGCAGGTGCGGTGCATCAATTTTAGAAATATCATGCGACATCAAGGCAGCTAAACGTGTTAAAGGACGGGTGAGTAAATAGGAAAGCAGCAAACTTAAAATAATCAGGGTGATTGCCAACATCACCATTTGCTCAACAATCAAATGGGCAATCTCTTGATCTTCAGTTTCTAAATGACTCACATCAAAACACGCATAGATAGCCCCACCACGTAAATTATCCGTATTGATTTTCACGTAGAGCAAAGCATTAGACTGGTCATAAAAAACGCCCTGCTGAAAACGAATTTTTTGCAAAATCGGCGTCATTTGAATCCGCGATGTTTTCGCAAGTTCATATTCTTCTCGTTGCCTTGTCCGTGCGGAAATTTTCAGTTTTTTGAGGCGTTGTAAGAAATTACTGGGATAAAAAGTGCGAATGATCCGATTGTGTTCATCAATATATTGGCTTTCAAAAGGCACACCGTCATCGCTGGTGCCGCGAACGACCAACCACTTTAAGCTGCTCTGGGTTTTTAAATATTGTAATAGCAGTGGTGATTGGGTGTTTTGATACTCATTTCTTGCAATAGCAAAGGAATAAAAGGAGCGAAGACCCAGCACCAATTCAACTTTATGGCGCGTCGTAGTCTCAATATGGCGTGCCATACTTTGCTTATACTGCAAAAAAGACAGCGCCAGCACCACTGTTAACAGCAGCACCAGATGACAAATCATTAATTTCAGCTTGATGGTCAACACAGCTCACTTTCAAAGGAAAAGCATGCGATGAGTGTAATTGAGGGCGATGGATTGGGTGCGCTTTACGCCACTTTTTTGCTTGTTTCTCAATGAAGAAACAACAGATTAGTCCATAAAATCTGATATCGGGGATGGATGTTTTTGCCATATCCAGTAGACTGCCTGACGGCTTTATCACCACTTCGCTTGGAGAGCATATGCGCTTTTTTCAATTACGCCCCCGCACCTTCTGCTTAGCATTCACGCTCATCACAGGGACAGTTTTTGCCCAAGATGATGTTGGCACTGCGCTTAAACAATCACAAGCGCACTATCAACAGGGTCAATTACTTGCGGCAAGCACGGCTTTAGAACAAGCGCATTTTTTAATTTTTGAGCAAGCACTCAATGAGATCGCAGCGCGTTTACCCGCACTCGACACACCATGGCAGCGCGATCCCCACACCATCGACCACCCGCAAAAGATGTTGGGTTTAGCGCGACTTGAGCAGCGCTATTATGACCCACAAGGGCATCAAATCATGGTGCGTGTTTTACTCAATAATCCACTACAACCCTTACTCAAGGATATGCTTGAAACGCCACAACTGGTACAAGCCATGGGCGCTCAACGCTTGAGTTTTGGCAAAGCAGAAGGGATTTTATTAGATAGCCAGTGCGATGCCTGCGAACTGCAAATTATGGCCGCCCCACAGATGACTGTTGTGCTTGAAGGCAGTGCAGGTACGCGGCAACAACTGCTGTTACTGGCAAAAAAGATGGATTTTAGCCCACTATGAGTGAACACCTTTCCCAGTTTGAAGATAACCACCACAGCCAAGCCGTCGGGCGTGAAATTCAATTGCTGATCAATCTACTTGAGCCAGATCCAGCGCTGCAGCCCACATGGGTAAGTGATGAGGACTGCTTTTTCGATATTTGTACCTTGACCAGAAAAGAGATTGAAGAAAAGCTACGTATCTATTTTCGCGGCGAGCTGCCCGCCGATGTCAGCCTGCCCCTGTGGCGATTTATTGCAAAGGTACAAGAGCAATACCCTAGCTGGCCTGCGTTTTGGCCGCTTTACCACTGAGCCATGGCTAAATTAATTTAGCGAGGCATCAAAACACCATTCAACGGGTTATCTTTAACACTAATTAGTTATCTTTAAAAAGAAAAAGGCGCTCATGCGCCTTTTCTTTTTTGCAATCGATTGAGTTGTCATCCTGTCCCGCGAATTTGCGCTTCACCATGAATGAATACTTCATGAAAATTCAAAGCATCACCCTAAAGCAAGTCATCTGCACGCGACATATCCCACCAAAAATACCATACAGGGCTATTGAGAAGGCTGGCTGCTAGATTTTCTAAGGTGCCTACGCCTTGATGCACAATATCGGGACAGTAGATAAATTGCTCATGGGCCAAGATCATCGCTTGCTGCGGCGTTTTCGGCGGGTTCGCGACAGACACCTCGATGATATCCCCCGTCATCGCCGCTACCTGCGCGCCATACTGCGCTTGCCAATGACAAAATAGCGCCATATGCACTTCCGGCGCAGGACATCGCGCCCAACCACCGTAATTCAAAAATCCGCAAGCCTGCCATGCTTGTTTCAGTGGCAATTGTCCAATCACCACTTGGTACTTGGGGTTGCCCGCCAAAATATCTTGATGAATGGAGAAATCGAGTTTATCGAAATTATGGTTGGGCCATGAGCCACGTGGCGCACGATAATAATCACGGTCTGTGGCGGCTTGCTGATCAAACCACATGGTTAAATTCAGCGCCTGCGCTAAGGCTTTGGTTTGCACAAAATCATGTGCGCGACTGTAGCTATTTTCAAGTAGCAACTGCATATCTCGGGTATTGCCCAAAATTAGTGGCACACGATTTCTTTTTTTGCGCAATTCAAAGTAACGGGTGATCGCACCACGCCCTGGGACCACCTCATAATCGAAAGGCAGGTGATCCCCTGCTTTTTGCAGACGCGGATGAGCAGTTTGAGATGTTAGCGTGAGTTCCATAGAGCCACCCAAAGATTGGCAATGGCGCACAGCAATTCATAAGATGAATCATTGTTCGCCCAATAATTTGGTCGCTTTATATCAACTCAACCCATCCCTTCTGTAAATTCTAAGTCAAATCCTACTGTTACAGTGCGAAACTGTGAACACGAACTCAGCAATGGTTTGCTTATGCATCACAAATTTTGCAGCGAAAAACACTGAATAAAGTGCACTCACCAATCCACAGGCTGACGAATTGCGGCAATCAGCGCACGCTGCGCCTCATCTTTGGGAGGCAGATCTTGGTAGTGCCAATGGGCAACTGGCGGCATGGACATCAAAATCGATGCTGTACGCCCCCCAGATTGAATGCCAAAAATCGTGCCGCGATCGAAAAGCAGATTAAATTCAACATAACGACTGCGACGAAATGCCTGAAAATCAAGATGCGACTGATCATAGGGCATCATTTTTCGCTTTTCGATCAGCGGTAAATAGGCCTGATGAATAGCCTCACCCACGGCTTGGACAAATGCAAAGCATTGCGCCATGGGCCAGCGATTAAAATCATCAAAAAACAGCCCCCCCACCCCGCGATGCTCTTGTCGATGCGGCAGATAAAAATAGCGGTCGCAGTTGGCTTTAAGCTCTTGATAAAGCGTCGGTGAAAATGGACGGCACGCAGCTTCGCAAGCACGATGAAACGCCGTGACATCAGCCTCAATAAGCTGATATGGGGTTAAATCTAAGCCGCCGCCAAACCACCAATGCTGCTCACCCGTTTGTGGGTCTGTCGCGATAAAAAAGCGCACATTGGCATGAAAGGTCGGCACAAACGGATTGACCGGATGGATCACCATGGAAACACCCATGGCTTGATAAGGCAACCCCGCAAGTTGCGGCCTTTTTTGACTGGCTGCCGCAGGCAAGGCCGCCGCCTCAACGAAAGAAAAATTAACCCCAGCAGAGGCAAAATGTTCGCCACCTTGGAGCACACAGCTGATACCTTGGCCCAAATCACTTTGCCATCGGTCCTGGATAAACGCATGGTTGGGCTCGTGCTGCGCTAGTGCATCCACAATACTTTGTTGAAGTTGCAGAAAATAATCTTGAATCTCTTGTGTTTGCATCATCTATTTACAAGGCTGATTGGATTTATGTTCAACCTTAGGTGTCCTCGCATCTGCTTTCAAGACGCTTCTCCCTATCAGTGCAATCTGCCATCAATTTTGCGCCTTTTTCTTGGCAGCGCGGCGCTCCGCTCCTATAGTGTGCGCATCCATTACTGTGAACACCAAGGATGCGCAATGCGCTGGGATCTTTCATCGCCCCTTATTTTTGGCCACCGCGGCGCAGCGGCTAATGCGCCAGAAAATACCGCAATCAGTATCAAAACAGCAGCGTTGCAAGGCGCAACATGGATTGAGGTGGATTTACAACCAGCAGCAGATGGTACCTTAATGGTTTGTCATGACTATCAGCTCGCCCGTTATATTGGCCAGCGTTTATGGCTACGCCAACAATCTGTTCAAGCACTTAAACAATTGGATATGGGCCACTGGTTCGCACCGCGCTTTCAAGGTGAGCCCATGCTTACCCTGTCTGAACTGCTACAACTGGTCGAACAGCTCAACCTCAGTGTCAATATTGAGCTTAAAGTGCGCCAGCGCAATCCCACCCATATCGTCGACACCCTTATGACTGCACTTCAAGCCAGCCAGCTCAGTGCCAATCAAGTACTGATTTCTAGTTTTGATAATCGCACAATGCGCGCGCTGAAAAGCTACCTTGCGCAGCAACCACTGGGCTATGGTTTGGGAGTTTTGGCAAATGCGCTATCGCTCAGCAAACGCGCATTGATTGATGAAATCTCACCAGATTCTTGCCACTTATGGGCGAAATTGATTGATCAAAAAAACGTGGATTGGCTCAAAGCGCGACAAATTCCGGTGTTTTGCTATACGGTCAATGACACTGCGCAAGCAGCACAACTGTGGGAAATGGGTGTCCAAGGATTTTTTACTGACTCACCGCAGCGCCTGCTGAACTGGCAAAAAAGGATCGACAATTGAGTGGTATTGACGAAAAACAGGCAAAAAAAGACCGCCACTGGGCATGGCGGTTTGATAAACATCAAAGGGTTTTTCTCGAAAGAGAAATGGACAGCTACCAATCTATCGAATGGAGCTGAACAGAAGTTGAACCTTCATTCGATGTAATCTTTTTGATATATGCACCTTGATGCCGTCCGGAAGTTTTAAACCTCAAGTCGCAAATTCAGTGCAAAAAAATGTCCACCTGCTGGCCTAGCCAAGGCCCATAAAGGGCATTACAATGACCCCACTCAACGAATGGAGTGACGTTATGTCTGAAGCAATTAAAGAGAACCAAGAAGTTTGTGAAGCCTGTGGCTGCGCAGCAGAGATGGGCTTTATCATCAAATCAGGTGATGAAGTCGCAACAGTGCAAGTCTTTGGTCAAGGTGCTGATACCCTAAACGCTGAATTTGAGCGTTATGTTGATTTAGCAAAGAACATCAATGCTAACATTCAGTTTGAAACCTCACCGGTTGATGAAAATTCAACTGAGCTGACCGGTCGCATCCAGTTTGAATGTAGCGCGGAAAAAATCATTTTTGAACTAAAAAGCCGCTCGCTTGCTCGCTAATTGATTGTTCTAAAAAATAAAAAAGGCTCCTTTGGGAGCCTTTTTTATTTTCTGCATCAGCCGCATCAAGCAGGCAGTGAAGTCTTCACTACACCCCAGCGCCTAGGCCCAAAAAGTGCGCAATGGCAAAGCCATACACCAAGCTAAAGCCCATGCTCATTAAGCCTGGTAGCATAAAGCTGTGGTTAAACACATAGCGGCCAATTTTGGTGGTACCCGTCTGGTCAAAGTCGATAGACGCAATGATTGGACCGTAGTTTGGAATAAAGAAGTAACCATTCACAGCGACAAAACAAGCCACGATCACCGCAGGTGGCAAACCAAGGGCCAAGCCAAGCGGCACCAATACCACAGTCGTTGCACCTTGGCTATTGAGCATCACAGACAAGCCAAAGAGCGCAAAAGCAAAGGTCCAAGGCGCGACAGTTACAAGCTCTGATACCGCTTCTTTCAACATCACCTCATGACCAGCAATAAAGCTATTGCCCAGCCATGCGATACCGAAGATCGCAATCACAGCGCGCATACCCGCATGAAACACTGAGCCTTGAGTCACCGCATTGCCATCAGGCTTACAGATCATCATAATCAGGGCGGCCACAGTCAGCATCACCATCTCAATGGTGTGCGCCATATTCATCGCGACAATTTTGTCCCCGATTTCAAATTGAGGGCGCAGCTCAGGCAAGCCGCCCATCACCACCACAGCAATGGCACCGAGCATAAAAATCCAAACTGAGAATTTCGCCAAAGCGCTCACGTTCTGATCCTCAGATTGGCTCTCTTGCGTCAGCGCATCGCGATATTCAGGATCTTGAAGACGGCGCTGATACTCTGGATCATCGGCCAAATCTTTACCCATGCGATTAACAAACAAGCACGCGGTGGCAAGACCAAGGAAGGTCGCAGGCAAAGTTACGGAAAGAATATCCACCAATGAGATATCATAAGGTGACAAAAAGCCAACCATAGCAACCACAGCGGCAGCAATTGGGCTCGCCACAATACCAAATTGAGAGGCGATCACCGCCATGGACATAGGGCGCTCAGGACGGATACCGTTACGACGGCTCACTTCGGCAATCACAGGCAATACAGAGTAAGCCACATGCCCAGTACCCGCCATAATGGTAAAGCAGTAAGTCACCAAGGGCGCAATAAAGGTAATATAACGTGGATTTTTGCGCAGAATAGATGACGCGATTTGAATCAGATAATCCAAACCACCCGCCGCTTGCATCGCAGCTGCTGCCGATACAACAGCCATGATCATCAGCATCACATCAATCGGTGGGCTACTTGGCTCAATGCCAAAGCCAAAGCTTAGTACCACCATCCCGACGCCACCCATGACGCCAAGACCAATCCCCCCGATTCGCGCGCCAATGAGGATAGATCCCAAGACCACGAATAACTCAACAAAAAACATAGCAAGCCTCTAATGTTGGTTTACAGCATGCACGGCAATCGCCATGCGAAATTCAATTTTTATATTTATTCTTGCCACTGCCCTTGGCTTATCTGTTGCCAAGGCGTTTGTGAACTGGTGTAGCGCACCAGTTCAATCAAATGATGTTGCTGCTGCCAATGCAGCCACTGCGCTTGATACCATGCATGCCAATGCGCGGCATCGAGATAATCAGGTAACGCTTCAACTTGCTCCGTCACGCCAGCCTGCATCGCCAGCAGCTTACTCAGATCAGCATAGTCGCTCAGTGTGGGCTCACCTTGAAAGTTGAACCACAAATAATCCAAGCGATAACGGCTGGAGCCTTTAATTAAAATGGGCCAATCTGCCCAAGTTAACCACACCCAAGTGATCGCTTGGTCGCAATGCTCTGCGAGCAAAGCTTGCAAAGTTTTCGCCATGGCACAGTGGCGAAATAATCCCACTCGAATGGGACGCGACAGTGCTTGATTGACATTGGCCAATGGATGCATTTGCGACGGCCACTGCCAGCTGCCCTGTGCCAGCAACCAAGGTTGCGACTGCGACCATTCATTGATCATCAATGGTGCCATTTGAAAATAGCTGGGCAGGCGATGGTGCTGGCCAAGACGCGAAAGCGGCATAAGATAACTGCGCCACTGGCTGGTTGCAAATGACAAACCACCAGCGACTGGTACAGTTGATGGGCTTAAAGTCAGCGGCAGCGTTTCAAGCCATTGACAATGCAGTGTTTCTTTATTTTGGGGGATAGTTTTAGAACAAGAGACAGCGATTTGATTGCGCGCATTTTGAGCACCACGCCCATAACTAGGACCAACACTAGACCCAGCACAATACCCGCTAGAAACAGGCGTCATCAGCGCGGCTCCCTTATCATTACGGCTTGTCGCCACCTGCGGCGTGTTTGGCGCATCCGGTATATAAGGCGTGTAACAGGCCATGGATACGCGGCGTCGAAGACAAAGGCCTTTCTCATCTTGTACAAGCTGATAAATCCCCAGTCCATAACGACTGGTGCGCAAAACAAAATCAGTGAGTGATGCAATAGGGCGATCTGCGGATGCATCGGATTGGCCTTGAATCACCAGTGGCCAATCGCATTGACGAAGACGCTCGCTCACATCTGTGGTCTGCACATGCATCATCAGTACAATGCCCTGTGGATGCGCTTTCACATCAATGACCCCGGTCAATAGCGGATGCTGGCAAAGCAGTATAAATGCATCAAGAACCGCTTGAACAGAAACGCCATCAAGCAAGGTCCATACATCCGCCTGATAGGTCAGCAACCATTGCTGCGGCGCGATGGCTTGGCAATCGGCAAACCATGCCCAACCATGCTCTGCCAGCAATGGACGAAATAGCAACCTGCTAAGCCATTTTAAGCTCGGAGAATAGTGCCAAAGTGCCTCATCAAACTCTTTTTCATGCAAAAGCTCCCCCACCGGCATCGGCAATGCGTTGGGGCCAAAATGACGATAGAGCAGCTGAGAGATTTGATGCCAATCATGTTCAACCAACTCAAAAGCTTGATCCCAGCGCTGCTGAGCAATTGCCGCTTCCACTTTTTCTAAATCAAAGCGGGGATCCTGGGTATAAAAATTTAATTGCGATTGCTTGCCACGACCAGGCTCTGGATGCCATGACAGCCAGCCACGCTGCTCCATTTTTTGTAGCACCATGCGGCAATTTCGGCGCGTACAGCTTAATAGCTCTGAAAGATGCTCCAACGTCGTTTCCACTTGTTGGGCTTGAAAGTGCTGTGTCAGCAGGCTGAACTGCTGGGAAAGGCGATCGCGGCTCATAAAAGAGGAAAAATACTGGCCAATTGAAGGTGTGATTTCCTCATTTTATGAGATTCACCGATAGCTGTCGCCAGCTTTATTCACGCTGCGATTGACTTTTGTGAGCCGCGGCGCTGATTTGAACAAGGGCGTTCTTCACTTAAAGCGAACAGCTGTCGCCGTGATAAAAAAGAAAACATTGTCTAAGTCAGCCAATGATTTGAGGCAAAACACAGGCAATCAATACTGAAGCATACAGCTGAGATATAAAGCTGAAGTCTAACGTTGAGGCATAAAAAAGCCCAAGTTCGACTTGGGCGGAATGCTTCGATTTATTGCGACTGGGATACAATCAAACTAAGGGCAATAGGAGATCGCTCCCTAGGTTGAATTAGTGCTTACGAGGACCTTGGCGCACGAGATCTTGACCCGTTTGAAACACCTCTTCTGTGACATAGCGAGCAAGCAGCAGTTGATGCTTATCATCCAACACAGCAACAAAACGACGACCATCGCTATTGCTGGTTGCCATGGCAACACCAGCCGCGTTATTGAGACCAAAACCACCATTTTCAATCGCAATTAAAAATTCTTCGAGTTTGGCTAAGCTGTCAATCATCTCTTGGTTTGCGTCTAACATCGTTCTTTCCTTTCCTAAAGCGATGTGCAGCAGTCTAGCAAAAGCAAGCATGATTGCTAGATCTATGCGTATCCAGCTCAAGCGCACCTTATGCAAATCCACCCCAATCACTGTAAATTTTGCACATGTATTGTGCGTATTGGTCATCTTTTTGCCGACATTTCATGGCCCGAGTCATCAACACTTCACTATGCAACATGTCTAATATTTAATGCATTCAAGCATTATAGAATGGCCGCCCATTTATATTTTTGCGTTTTTTATTGATGCATGTCACTATACGCGCCGATCGAATATCCATTCATTTCAAAAGAATAGTGACGCACATCAAAATATTTTGTTGTAATGATAACAATGGCAATTTGACCTTAACCGGATGATAAATAGAATCCTCCGCCCCATAATGAAAATGATACAGCCATATTTCTATGCAAAGTCAACATGAAAAACATCAGGCTATTTTGAGTGGCTTCTTCTTCTTTAAAGTGTTTCTCATTTCATTGTTGGTTACATCGCTGGTTTATCATTCCTATAACATTTTTCATGTCAAAGACTTAAATCGTCAGGTGGTCAGTGATTACTCACAAATCTACGCCATCATTCGCCGGTTCAACGCTTACTACAACAACACCAGCTCCACTTTAACCGTTGCCGGTCAATACGACAGCGATCCCGTGAGTGTGCTGGTCAACGAAACTACCGAAGTCAAAGATTTAACCCCTGGCATTAAAGAGCTGCATCAAGAGTTAAAGCAGATCCTTGGCAATAATCTTTGGACAGTGGCCGTACTGGCCTACCCTGCGGGGTATAGTCACTTCTTGCCGCTACGCGAACGCTATAAACAAGATTTCACCAATTACAATCAAAACACATTGATGGTCAACATCATTGAGCGCGAGAATTTAAGCCATACCTATCAGCATTTTTATGGCTGTAATTTAAAAATATCGCCGGAATATATTGAAAACGGTAGTGAAGCACGTCTGCGTACGATCTATTTACCGATTTACAATAACCGCGCGCTCAATGCGGTATTAGCTGTTGATATTCAGCAGCAATACATTGCAGACTCACTGAATAAATACAATAAAGAGCACTTTACCGTACTCAACAATCAGCAATCAGCAAATAGTTATAGCACCCAATACCTGTTGCCTTGTTCAGATCAAGATCCCATTACCATTGGCGTGAACTATATCGATGTGTTGGAAAAAAGCATTGTCGTTTCCATTTTAATCACCTTATTGGTCTCTGCCGTCACTATTTTGATTAAGCAGCAAGAAGCATCCATTAAACGCGATCGCATGACTAATTTTTATCGCCGTGATTACTACGAATCACGACTGAATAAAATGCATCAATTTGCCATGCTATTGATTGATATTGACCACTTTAAAATGGTCAACGACAACTTTGGTCATAAAAAAGGTGATGAAGTTATTCAAGGCTTAGCGCGTATTATTGAACAGCAGATTCGAAACGATGACATCGCCATTCGCTGGGGCGGTGAAGAGTTTATTGTGCTATTTCAGAGTATGAGTGCACATCACCTGCAAGACAAAGCAGAGCGTATTCGCAAAGCGGTTGAAGAAACCCCCATTGCAGGGCTACATATGACCATTTCCATTGGTGGGATTTCAACCAACAACAGCGCCTTTAGCAGCGCCTATAAATTGGCTGACTCTGCGCTCTATGAGTCCAAACGTCGTGGTCGGAATATGGTAACCATGGCATGATCGAGTATTTTTTAGCGGTCAAGCAAAAGAGCCTAAAAGACCGTCTGTTCTATGGCTTTCTTAGTTATATCAGCACCCTATTAAGCTTTTATCTCTGTAGTCAGTCGCAAGGTTTAGTGGCGCAGGTGCAACTTATCTCCATCTCCACAGGGGTCATCGTTGCGCTGTCATTTATCTATGGTCACAGTGGCATCGTCGGTGTGTTTGCTGGGTTAATGACCCACTATATGCTGTTTGATCCAACCCCTGATGGCATGGGATATCTCTACAGCATCACCATCACAGTGCTCATGCTGTTGTCACAATCTCTGTTTACCCGCATCTATCACCAGCACTATGCGTCGCGGTGGATTTTTGCCTACTTTGTCTTTTTAGTACCCGGGCTATGTGCATTTACCGTGGGTTTGTTTTCGCCAAATACCTATACCCCAGCGCAGGCTTTTAATCTATTTTTAACTGACTCCATCGGTATTTTACTTGCAGCCCCGGTAGCCGGTTTGATTGCCACCCACATGCATCAAAAACACCAATGGCAAGCACTCATTCAACAATTTAAGCGCACATCCACCAGCCGTCATCTATTTAAATTTGCAGTGATCACCGCTATTTTCTTTTTGTTAAATTATGAAATACATGGTGAAAATGGCTATATTTTATATCTATTTTTATTGCCACTACTGATTATCACTGCTTTTAACTTTTCTGAATTAACGCAGATTTTACTCATCATCATCGGCTACAGCCTGTTTATTATTGATAATCAGCAATTAGATTTATTGACCTTCAATACGCGGCTAACTATTTTCTTTATGTTCTCTTTGGTCGTCTACATTATGTTAGATTTCAAATATTCATTACGTAAAGAAACGCAGCGCTCCAATCGTGCCCTTTATTTTGATCATCAAAGTAATTTCGGCACCTTTCAAAAATTGGATCACGACACCATTCAGCGTAATGACTTTATTGTTGCCGCCATTGATCTCAGCGAGATATTTAAACAGCCACTGAATAAGCGCGATCAGACCCTGCGAAAAATCTCCAAGTGTATTCGCGATCATACCGACTATTACTCAGATAGTTATATGCTCTATGATGTCGCATCCTTAGTGATCATGATTGAAAACAATCTCAGGGCCATTGGCCGCTTGGAAAAGCTTGCGCCAACTATTAACCATGCGCTCAAGGCTGATGGCATTAATTTTCATATTCACCATATCTTTTTTTGTCGCTGCCACAAAGGCAATCGCATTCGCCAAACGATCAACCTGCTGCATATGAATATTCGGCTCAATGATCACCGCCATCCGCAGCCACTCGTCGATTGTGCCAATAGCCACTACACCCCTTATATCAACTTATTGGAACAAATCAGTACCGATGATATTCATCTCGTACGGCAAAACTACCAAAGCAAACAAACGGACAAAGCCGTCAGCTTTGAGCTGTTGTCGCGCTTTTACCACGGCGGCGAACCCTTAAATACAGAGCAGCTATTTTATTGCGCACATCGTCTGGGGCATATGGAAAGCTTAGAGCTGGCAATTTTAAACAAAGCCCTACGTTACCTGCAGGATTTGCCTGAAAATAACTATGAGTATGGCTCGATCAATCTATCGCCAGATTTTCTCAGCACCAGCACAGGGATTGAGCATCTCCTTTACAGTGTTGATAAGCTCAATTTATTGCCACATAAGGTCTGTGTGGAAGTGGTTGAGTCCGGCACCATTCGAAATGTGGAAGTGCTGAGCCATAACTTGCAGCGTCTGCGCAATGCCGGATTTATCATTGCATTGGATGATTTTGGCGCCGGCCATTCCACCTATAACCAGCTGCTCAATATGCCCATTGATACAGTAAAAATCGACGGCTCTTTGGTTCGCGATTGTTACCAAGATGCGATTAAACGCGCGATTATCGAAAACCTACGTGAAGTCACCAAACTTGCCAATATCAAGATTGTGGCTGAATGTGTGGAGACCCAAGCTGAGCAGGCGTGGCTACAAGATCTTGGTATTGATTATTTGCAGGGCTATCTCATTCACAAACCAGAAGCCGTTTAGCCAGCCCAGAGAATACCAATAGCGTCAGAAAAACAAGCACGCCAAAAAACAAAAAGCCGGCTGAATGCCGGCTTTTCAATATCGGTATGTTTGCCATTAGCCGCGACGCGTTTGCACCGCTTTCGCCAATAGACGTAGCATGGCTTCAGTATCATCCCAACCAATACATGCATCGGTAATGCTCTGACCATAGGTCAGCTCTTGGCCTTCCACCAAGTCTTGGCGGCCTTCAACCAAGTGGCTTTCAACCATCACACCAAAGATTGCTTTGTTACCCGCAGCGATTTGACCAGCCACATCTTCAGCAACCGCATTTTGGCGTTTAAACTGCTTCTCACTATTGGCATGGCTAAAGTCGATCATCACTTTTTCACGCAAGCCGGCAGCTGCCAATTTGCTGGTCACCGCGTTCACATCTGCGGCGCTATAGTTTGGCGCGCTGTTACCACCACGCAAAATGACGTGACAATCATCATTACCCGCAGTGTTCACAATGGCAGAATGGCCATATTTGGTCACTGACAAAAAGCAATGTGGCGAGCTTGCTGAGCGAATTGCATCGGTCGCAATTTGGATATTGCCGTCTGTGCCGTTTTTAAAACCAACAGGGCATGACAAACCGGATGACAACTCGCGGTGTACTTGAGATTCCGTGGTACGTGCACCAATCGCGCCCCATGAGATCAAATCACCCATATATTGCGGGGTGATCATATCCAAAAATTCACTCGCCGCTGGCAAACCTAAATTATTCACATCTGAGAGTAATTTACGGCCAATACGCAAGCCTTCATTGAGCTGGTAACTATTGTTGAGATACGGGTCGTTAATTAGACCTTTCCAACCCACAGTGGTACGTGGCTTTTCAAAATAAACACGCATCACGATTTCAAGATCATCTTTCAGCGCTTCACGCAAAGCCATCAAACGCTCAGCATATTCAAGCGCAGCAACTGGATCATGAATAGAGCAAGGACCAATTACAACAAGCAGACGATCATCTTGATCATTCAGCATTTGGTGAATAGCCTGGCGAGATTGAAATACGGTTTGTGACGCTTTTTGCGTTGCAGGGAAACGCTCAAGAATGGCCACTGGCGGTAAAAGCTGTTTAACAGCACTAATACGAACATCATCAATTGGGTATTGCATTTTCTCTTTCCTTTGAGTGCTGAGCTACTGCTCGCGCCGCAGTAAAACCACTCAGCTTTGTTCTTCCATTCGGTTAAATTAACGGCAAGCACGATATCGTGCAACGCTTAATTTGGCAGCGATCCTGTATTTCGATGCAATTGACCACAGCAGAATGTGAAGGCACTCAGTAAAGAATCAGTAAAATCTCCTCATTTCCCCGATATTGCTTTTTCACTTCTTGAATTTTTCGAGTAATCGTCTAGCAAGATGCGCTTTCTTAGAGCCGCACCCTCAGCTATTTTTCTGACGGCTCATCCCTGCTTTTGTGAGCCATACGTCGCTTAAATTTAGATGCATATGACCGGCTTATTCGACATAGATGGGTTTACCCACCACTCTTGGCCAGCTCATATACCCACTCACACCTGAAGTGCCAAGCGTGCAAGCTAAAAAAGATATGGAAAGGATACAAAGACATTTCAATGAAAAATGAGAAACACCCCATTGAATGCATAGCGATTTCATTAGATTTTTACGTTAAATTTCAATCAAATAAATACAAGAACTTCACTTGAAATAACACCTATCATCCAGATTGGAGATTTGCGTGAAAAAAACGCTCTGTATCATATTTGTGCTGCTTGCATACCCAATCTATGTGATGTTTTCCATCTACTTCTATTCATTCAAGTCATCCCATGAAACAGCTGATGCCGCCATCGTTTTAGGTGCCGCGGTTTGGCATGGTCAACCATCACCCGTTTTTGAACAAAGAATTAAACATGCCATCAAGCTGTATCATGCCAAGCAAGTCAGCACATTAATTTTTACCGGCGGGATAGGCGAAGGCGATCGCCAGTCAGAAGCCGCTGTCGGCAGAGCATATGCGATCCGTCATGGCGTGCCAGCCGAAGCCATACTGATTGAAGAACAATCCAAAGTAACATTTGAAAATTTACGCTATGCCGCCGCCTTGATGACAAAGAACCAGATTCAATCCGTCCTCCTTGTCAGTGATCCACTGCATATGAAACGTGCAATGCTTATCGCGCACCAGGTTGGTATTCACGCAGAACCCTCACCCACAACCACCAGCCGCTATCAAAGCCTTCGCGCTAAGGGCAATATGTTGCTGTCTGAAACATATTACTACCTAGGGCTTCAGCTTAGATTCATCACGCAATGAACAATAACTTTAAATTAATTATCCTCGTCGTATTTATTGTCACTGTCATCTTAGGACTGGTAAGTTCGATTCATGTGCCATACCTGCGAAGCAATTTAATCACCTTTGTTTCCTATGGCGTCATTCTTCCAATTTCAATCATTCCGCTTTTTGTTGTTTCTCGCGGTTTTCTCAATCCTAAGGTTCGCCGTTCTAAATTTTTATTCTCAGCGCTTAAATTAAAAGCTACATTCAGCCTAATTGGTGCAATATTCATGATTACATTTTCTTTATATGTGATGGCATGGCCAACATACTGGTTTGCAAGTCAAAAAGTTAAACATGAATTTAGTATTGTCGGTGTCGATACGCGCGGTTCTAAAGGATATATCTATGAACTTCGGATCACAGATCGAAAGCATCATGATGCATACGATATCCCCATATCAAAAACATTGTATCTGCACTATTTAAACCAGTGTCACGGCGCAAAAATACCAATAACCGTCCAATCGTGGTGGGCTGGTAGTGTGATTCATAGGCAAGATGTACAAAATGCTTTTCAAGCATATTGCTTGTGATGAACCAATATAGGGTTTTAACAAATATACGAAGCAGACAAGGAGTCGTATCGTGAGTGTTCAACAGGCTTTTGATAAAGGTGCAAGGGATTATGATTCTGCAAGAAAGCAGCTTATTCCATGCTTTGATGATTTTTATGGAACAGCCTTAGCGCTCATTAATCGCCCTCAATCTGACAGCTTTCAAGTCCTTGATTTAGGGGCTGGTACTGGTCTTTTTACGTCACTGGTCGCGCAGCATTACCCAAACGCATCCTTCACTCTTTGTGATATTTCAAGCGCGATGCTAAGTGAAGCAAAAAATCGGTTTAAACACAGTGCATTCACTATTGATTATCAAACCAAGGATTATTCAGCTGAGCCCTTGGTTGGCAAGTATGACCTGATTATTTCAGCACTTTCCATTCACCATCTCGACGCGCAAGCAAAAGCCGCGCTATTTCAAAACATCTATCACGCATTAAATGAAGGCGGTCAATTTATCAATGCTGATCAGGTATTGGGTGAAACCGCACAACTTGAAACATCATATCGAAATGCTTGGCTCAAACAGGTCAAAGAAAAGGGTGTGACCGCAAATGCCCTATCTGCGGCGCTAGAGCGCATGAAGGAAGATAAGATGTCGACGCTCTCTCAACAACTGCAATGGATGAAAGACGCCCAATTCCAACAGGTCAACTGCTGGTATAAAAATTACAGTTTTGTTGTTTTTTCAGGCGATAAATCATTGGTCATTGCTGATAAAAAATAAATGTATCGCTATACATCCTGATTCAATCAAAAAGCCCGCACATGCGGGCTTTTTGACATTGGTATTTTATTGGCACGGCCAATAAAGCAATTACTTAAAGAAAGTAGCGCACACCAATAGTCCAATAATCATTTTCAGACTCACCAATATCATTGCCTAAATCAAATTGATAGGCTGCAAAACCTGCAAAATCCTCATGGAAATAGTATTCCGCTTGCAGTGCGCTTTGGCTATAAACCTTAAGGTTGTTTTTATCGTCTTCCACTGACTCATAATTAATACTGAGTGTCAGACTGTTTTCAAAACCATAGGCAAGCAAAGCTTCATATTGCGAGGTGTCAGCATATAGGGCGGTGGAGCCGAGTCGAGTATAAAAATATTCATTCATACCATAAACCAGAGCGGTATAGAGCCCTTGACCATAGGTGCCGTAGAACGCAGAAAACAGATGCGAATGGGCGTCATGTTCTAGTCCTAAGAAATCTACATCACCACCGCTATAGGTATAACCCAAGCCAAAGCCTGCAATGGTAGTGCTAAGCGCAATTTGTCCGCGCGCATCAAATTCGGCATCCTTTGGTGGATCTTCTACGGCTTGTTTGCCTTGCCAACCTAACCCCACTTGAAAGGAGAGATCCTCATTCACTTTCAACTGCTTGCGATAACTGAGCATCTTGTCAGCACGCGCTGAGCCCACATCACCTTGCTGCGAATAAAGAAAATCATTGGCAAAGGCGATGGGCAGATCGGCAACGCCAGCGACATCATAATAGGGCGACCACTGCGTACCGGCGACCAATCGACCATAGTGCTCATGCGTCACGCCAATGTAACCAAGGCGCGTGGTGAAGGTGGTATCGCCACCATCAAGAAAATTAATGCCCCACTCACCCATGGCATCCACCGTCACCCCGTTGCCCAGATCATGGGTACCCGAAATATTCAGACGAGGTGATACCTCATGCACTTCGGTGGTATTTTCAAAATATTGCCCAACGCCCACATCCACATAGCCGCCAATCGCTAAGGTGGTGTTGCCTTTGTTATATATCTCAACAGCTAAGCTTGGCGCGCATGCACCAAGGGCGACCACAGCCATTAGTCCTTTCATTTTCATTGGGTTTCCCATCCATACTGTTCAATTCATTGTGAGTATGGAATCTCACGCACAGCGCGGTATGACAATTGGCGGGTGAAATTTGAAAAGAACCATTCACAACGCAATTTCACAAAAAAGAAAGGCAAAATGATAAAAAGCAAGCTACTCAGTTTCGACGGCGCAACAAAAAGCCAGCAACTGCTGGCTTTTCTTTTTGCTTGAACCTGATTTAAAACAGATTCTCGCCAATACACGAAGTCAATCAACAACGTCAATCAAGACACGAAAAGGATAGCAACGCAAAACGCCTAAGGTTTCGGACCAAATTGAACCGTTCCAGTGACTTTTTCCGGCTCTGAAAGCAATCGAATTCGCTCAATTTTTGCAATTTTTCCCCACGCCTTGAGGGTTGGATAGGCAAAATCAGCATCGTCCACCGGGTCCATCCACATCAACGGCTCGCCCTTTTCATTCAATGCTTGCAGCTCTTTGCGCATCTGCTCTGGTGACAAAGATGCCAGCTCGCCCGTTAATGTAATCAGCCAAGGCTGAGACTGGGTGTAATCTTGCCCTTTTTTCAGCGCTATCTTTTGATAAGCAGGACAGCTAATCGCCGCTTGTCCCGAAATATCATAGAAAAATTTCTGTCCTTGACGCGAGGTCAGCGTATATCGAATATTTCGATAGTCTTTGCTGTAATCCACGCCGGATCTTTTCCAATTGAGCGCAAGCTCGTTGTGACCCGCCATGGCAAAATCTGCAATCTGGCACTGCTCTGCAATCGGCTCTGGCACCAGAATAAAGGCTTCGTTTTCCTTAAATTCAAAGCGCGGCGCATAAGATTTTGTCTTAGGTTGATAGCGTGTACTTGGCTCTAACGCGGCCTGGCTTGCAATCGTGGCGTCAGTGAGTAGCGTGCGCTGTAAAATTTGCGGGGTGCTCTTGAGCAAAAGCATCGGGATTTGATGGCTCGGCGCTTTGACAAAACGCACCTCAAATTGCTGTTTTACATCCATATTCAGTTGGAACAAACGACGCTCTGAAGTGCTCGGCAGCGCAAATTGCGCGCCACCTGCGGGAAAAATAAAGCGCACTGAATCAATATCCGCGGCATCCATATTTAAGCCAAAGGTGTAATCTGGCGTTGTGGATTGGCGAGGCCACCGAGGCTGAGTCAAGGTTAGACGCCAAGTCTGCGCATCGATTTGCTGCGCATCGATACGAAAACCTGCGCCTTGATAGTGTCCTTTTCCTGCATCAATGTTTAAAAGGATGGGCTCAAAGGTATGCTGCTGATAAGACGCAATTTCAAGGTTCACCGCCCCTTTCTTGAAGGCTTGATGGGGATAGAGCGCATATTGACGATAACGACCTTGCTCATCACGCTCATAAGGGCCATCTTCCATCATGCTCACAATACTCTGGCGCGGTAGTGATTGCCCTTGTTCATCCTGTATATCGCTTGATAAGAAGCGGGACCATGCATAGGCATTTGCATCATAAACTTTCAATAGCAAAGACGGATTGTGATCACGTGAATCGGTTGATGTTTCCAGCGACGCACGAAGCTCAGGTGCTTGTGTCTCGTCGTTGCCATAACGCGCTTTCATCAGCTCAGTAAGCGGCCATTGATCAGACGAAATTCGATGGCGTCGGTTGTCATTATCATCCGGGAAATAGGTCTCTACCTCAGGTAGATCATCAATGTCCTGATGAATGGCTATCAACACTTCCACATGTCCCTTGAGCGCTTCGTCTGCAAATTCCAATTTGAATAGCGCACGACCATCCTCAAGCTTACCGGTTTGTCGCTCATAGATAACCCAACCGACGATACCAGCATCCTTGGTTTGTAGTTCAGCTGCATCCTTCTCTTTTAGCGGAGTTTGCTGATCCAGCATCGCTTGATTTGCTTGCCCTTGAAAAACCAGCTGCACGCTCTTTTCATTCACTGCGGCGACTTCATAATCCAAAATAAAACCGGCTTGTTTGACCTGTAACTTCGCGCCCAGCTCAAAGGGCAATTGCGGTGGTAATAAGGCGATCACATCCTCAAATTGCATGCGGTTCAATGGGTCTAGTACGATCCCACTTTCCTCGATGGGACGCGGTAAATTGCCCTCGCTGGTCACCTCATAACCATGGCTGCCCTTTTGTGTCAGCACAAATCCCTGCTGCATAAAATCCACTAAAGCTTGCTGATCTGAATTGAGTGTTTCAAAGCTTGAAAAGTCCATACTCTCAAAGTCAGAGTTGACCACAAGATGGTCAAATTGAACCTTCACGCTTGGATCGCGACTCTCACTATTTTTTGTTGCCTGCAATTGGGTCGTAAATGAGATGGACTCACTGCGATCTAAACCATAGGCATCCATGGCAATATCTAGCACAACGCGCGCATGATAGGTTTGCGTATCACCATCCATGGGTTGATAGCGCAGCGTCGGCCCCGCACACCCCGATAACAACACTAACAGTGCAGCGGGCCATAGTAATTGGGTTAATCTCATGTCGAATCCCTTTTGATCATGCGCTGCGCACCAAACGTGCGAGCATTCAATTGGGTGAATCATAACTCATTGTTTTAGATTGATAAAATCAATTAACCTTGAGAGTGAAATCAATCAACATGATTTAATGGCGCGCGAGTCACATTCAGTCAATGGATGGCTAGTACAAGAGAAATACGGATATTATTATTTGCCGATCAATATAACGTTTCTCATTACTTTGATTGGCGCTTTACGCCAACGATAAGCTCAATAAACATCATCATCAGGATCGGCATGGATACACAGACAGAATCAATATTACTTACTTGGGTTGATACGCAAATGACGCAAGACAGCGCACATGATTTAAATCATGTGCTGCGCGTGGTGAAAACAGCCAAACAGCTCTGCCAATTTGAAAGCGCAGAGCCGCGAATTGTGATTCCAGCCGCCTACCTACACGATTGTTTTTCCTTTGCAAAAAACCATCCAAAACGAGCAACAAGCTCAACCATCGCGGCTGATAAAGCCATAGAATTTTTGGCCTCAATTGATTACCCAAAGCAATACCATGACGCCATTCATCACGCGATTGTCGCGCACAGTTTTAGTGCCAACATCACACCCAAAACCATAGAGGCAAAAATCCTTCAAGATGCTGATCGTTTAGATGCGCTAGGTGCCATCGGCATTGCCCGCTGCATTCAAGTAGGCAGTGTGCTAAATATCGCTTTCTATGACGCTTTTGATCCGTCAGCGAACCATCGCCCCCTAGATGATAGCGCCTATAGCGTCGATCACTTCTACCTCAAGCTTTTCAAATTAGCTCAGACGATGCACACCCCATCAGCCAAACTAGAAGCAGAAAAAAGAACGGCGTTTATGCAGAACTATTTAGCGCAGCTTTATGCAGAGGTAAGTCCACACAATGCATGAGGATAACGCCAGTGTCTTTTATTCATCCTATTGAATGACAGGCGTACACGCTGAAGCTATCGCTTCTGGTGCCATCAAAAAAGCCCGCAGTTGCGGGCTTCAAAGCAGATGCATGGTGACTTCATTTCACCGATGATTGTATCTGATTGCTCTTTATCAATAACTGATAGCGATTACTTTTGCGGCTGCGGCATCGGGCCAAAGCTCACCTTTTGCTCTAGCACTGGCTCGCTTTCACTGCGTGCCAAACGCACCACTTGGTGAATATTACCCCAGGCTTTGATGCTTGGCAGCTGAAAATCAGCTTCAGGATCAGGTTGCATCCACTGCAGTACGCGGCCTTTGCTATCAAATGCTTGCAGATTTTGCTGCACTTGCTCAAAGGTCCAATTGGCGTATTCACCTTGCAATTGAATCATCCATGGGTGCAATAACTGATAATCTTGCGCCGCGTTTAACGGCGTCAATTGCGCTTTTGCACAAAGTACCGACACATCAGCGCTAGCATCGTAAAAATACCAAGTTTCACCTTGGTGCGCGGTCAAACGAAATTGCAATGAGCCATCATTCTTCTTTGAACGATAATAGCTGCGTGTTGGCGGTATCGGTTGCCAAGTGATGGCATCGCCAAGATACGTACCTTCCAGCACATTGAGCTGACAGAGCTTTTTCATTTGCGGCGCAATCGCAACCGACAACTGATGCGCTGATAGTGTTACTTTAGGCTCAGGCTGCTGAGCGGTGATCCCATAGGGGTCAAACATCTCTTGACCCGGCGCTCGCGCTGCAAATACCTTTGCGGCGCGCAGCAAATCAAACTGCTGCGCTTTAACACCAGTCTCTTGCAGCCAGCTCAATGGCATGGTTTTAACGTCATTTTCATCAAAGCGCACCATCAAGCGATAACTTTCCACTGGCGCGCTTAAATTCAGCCACTGAGCGACTTGATTGCCGCGCTGGGCATATCCAACCTCATTGGCAATATATTCTCCGCCAGTGTCTACCACGCGGTTGTTTTGCGTTTGAAACGAGAAACCACCGATGCCAGCATTGACCGCTTGCTCAATGTAAAAATCCCAATAATCTTCGCCCCAGCGACGTGCCTTTTCCCCTTTAATATAAAAGAGTGGATGCTCATAAGTCACAGTGTCACCCACCACTGGTATTTCCACGTGCTGGGTCTGGTAACTTGGGCTATAGACTTTGACAAATACCGGCTCTGGCTGCTCACCTTGGTTGCCAAGTGCAAGCTCAAATTCCGCGCGGCGAAAAGCATCCAAACGCAACCAAGCGTCCTGCGGCTGCTGCTTTTTATCCAGCAGTTGATAATCAATGACGGGCATATATGCAGCGCTATTCATGCGACGTTGCGGACGCAAAATAACCTGCTGTTCTGCTGTAAATTCAGTTTCAAATTGCGTTTCAGAACGCTCTGGTAATAACTCACCTAACAGCTCAGCAAGATATTGCGCGCGTTCCTCCCCGTAACGCTCATAACTATATTGATCACCAAAATTTCCAGAGCCTTGCGGCAGCCAAGGTGTGCCATAAATAGCCACAATCGCTTGTACTGCGCCTTGGTATTTTTCTGTGCTCACATCAATACGGCTCACGCCACGCATCTGCTGTAACAAACCCGTTTTCGGATCGTAATCGGCCCAACCTTGGAGCAACTCATCCCCTTTGGTTTGGCTTGCAAAGGCAACTCGCACGCGCGTTTCAGTGACCCACAGCACCTCATATTTCACGCGCATGTTCTGGTTAAGCACCACCTCGACGGCTGCGCCTTTCACTTTTTCAAGTGCAGGGGGTAGCAGCGGCAACAGATTGGTCAAACGACTGTAGTCAGCGCCTTCAAGAATCGCTTGCTCAGATGGATATTGCTCCAGCGCTTGATACAAAGCCACTTGCTCACCTTCAAGGCTCAACTTGCCATCCATACTGAGTCGTAAAGGCTCAGAGAGCAGCGTACGAAGCGGTTCACGATCGCGACCAAATTGATGGGTATCCGTATCAGGATTGATGAGTTGTAGCGTAAATGCGTCATCTTCAGGATGCGCGGTCAGGCGCATCTGACTCTCTAAAATCAACTCACCTTCAAGCGAAGCTCGTTCATCTTTCACCTGCACATCATATTCAAGCGCAATTTGCAGGTAATAATTGTTGCTCGGTTTTACCGTAGCGTTTGGTTGGTAAACCAACTGATTTTGCGCACAGCCAGCCAACAGAAACGTTAAAGCTGCTGCGCTGAATTTGAATACTTTCGACATCATCGGTGTCATGATCATTGGTGTCATGTTCAATCCTTTAACCAAATGCGTATTTCAACCGCGCTCAAATCAAGCGCGGGAATGACTTAATGCGCTGTTTGCAAAAGCGCTGAAATGTTCATGTAGCATTCCGATGGCACGCCATGGGAGTTATTGTCGCGCCAATAGTTATCGCGCGCGCTGTCGGCATGACTCATCTCGACACGCATCTCTCCGGCTTTAAAGTGATGACGCCAAGTTTCTTTGCCCTTGTAATCAAAGGCGATCCAATCACCTTTCGGCATCCCCTTTTGATAGTTCAGCTTACAGTTCACACGGCCTTCCTTATCAAAGACATACCAAGTGCCATGTGGCTGACCATGACGGAAGGTCCCTTCAAGCCAAACCAAGCCATTTACACGGCTAAATTTCCATGCACCTTCTGCCTTGCCTTTGTGATAACGCCCGGAAAGCGTGTATTCGTGGTCAAAATCGGTTTCTGTCCATTGACCATGCGGGGTTTGACCAACCGTTGCAGAATAGAGCAGCGTTCCACTGTCATTGTCACGCATCTCCCAATGGCCTACTGGCAAACCGTTTTTGAATTTACCTGAGATCAAGCGCTGATCTTTGCCCTTAAAGAACTGATAGGTCCCGTGCAATTTATCGTTGCGGTAATGGGAAACCAGATGGTATTCATCTTGCTCTTGTGAAGGGATATGACCGAAACGGCGGCGCTCACCAAGAAAATATTCTGGAATCGGCATACCGCTATAACCCCATTGTTCCCAACGACCAGTGCGAGCACCTTGATGATATTGGCCTTTCGTCAGCAGCTGACCCGTCTTTGAGTCGCGCATTTCATACTTGCCGTTTTTCACACCGTGAAGAAAGTTCTCTGACACAATCACGCCGCCATAGCTTCGCTCAACTTGCAGACCATGCGCTTTACCATTGAGTCGTTCACGACGCGCTTGGATCACGCCATCACGATAACGAACCTCAATCGTGTGTTTCAGCAGTGGCTGCTCGCGCTCTTCACTGGTTAACTCACCCTTTTCGTTATATCGCTTCTGTACAGCCCAAGCGGCTTTTTCCGATGGCGTAATACTTTCTAAGGAGAGTTGGCCGTTATCGTGCCAGTTCTGCACTTTCACATAGCCGTCAGGACGCTTTTCAGAGAACGCCTCAAGCAAACCATTATTCGCATAACGCCACTGATAGTAATGACCTGTGGATTCTTGTTTGCGCGAGTAATAGCTTAAATAGCCACCAGTGCCAAATTCACGTTTCTCAGTCCACTGGCTCTTGTCCGCTGGCTGAGTGGTCATGGATGACAGACGGCCAGAGCGGCGATAGCGCGTGCTCACAGACACACCTTGCGCATTACGCACCTTGCTATAGGTCAACAGCCCCTTGTCGTTGTATTCATAGGCTTCATATTTCTCGCCTTTTTCATCAAATTTATAACGCGCAACTACATTGCCCGCTTCGTTATATTCAATGGACTCTTTGGCATCTTTGCCGTGGTTGTAATAGCGAATGCGTTGAATTTTGCCATCGGCAAAAAAGGTGGTTTGCTTGCCATGGCGCTTATCCATGACATAAGGCGTGATGATGTAGAGATTGCCATCGACATAGCGGCGATACTCACCCTGCTTTTTACCGTTGAGGTAGTGGGTTTCATCTTCCAATACGCCTTGTCGATAGTGCTGCTGCAAACCATCAAATTCACCGTTCACTTGCTGGTGTACGCAGCGCAAATCGCCCTGCTGGTAAGTTTTATACTTTAGATAGTCTGGGCGTTTGGCATCATATTCATAGGTGGTCAAACCCGCCTTCTCGCCATCATCATAGACCTGTGTTGAGATACGCTGACCATTTGCAAACTGATGATCCAATCGAAGCGAGCCATCATCGAGATAATAAAGCGCTTGACCATGGGTCTCGCCTTTCTCGTTATAACTGGTCTTAATTTGGACTTTGCCATTAGGATAAAAGAACGTACCGCTGTTTTGCTTGAGCACGGTTTTCTTATCGTCAGCAAAGCGTCCTTGGCCTTGAAAATAAAGCTGCTCTTTGCCAATGAAATAGATCTTCATGTCAAAAAGCCCGTCAGCATTTGGCACATAGGCCTGACGCTGATAGGTCGCTTTGGCTTTGTCCGTGGGATTTAAATCTGTATCTAAATAGATCAGTTCGCTGGCATAGCCCAAACTGGGCAGCGCCATGACGCAAGCGAACAAAAACAGCCTGATTTTCTGCATTGCAAACAGTCCTTATGATTTCTCTGCAACGAAATCACCGTAATTACGGATCATCAAAATTGGACGCATGCTAACATAACGCATTAAAAAATAATGACTTATAATACACGAGCACTCAATACCAACGCTTTTTTGTGATCAAGCGCTGAATATTGAACTGCGTACGGTCAATCTATCGCTGCCATTTCCATCTCCACTAAATTTCAGCAACCGGTTGCGCTGCAATTGAGCACTCTGCGCGCAAGATTTTTGAAGCGCTGCGCGGCCAATACACCACGCCGTGATCGCGCGCGCGCAACTCAAATTTTTAGCCACGCCATGCACTTTTCATCGCTTAGGCCATGCA
This sequence comes from Vibrio stylophorae, assembly GCF_921293875.1. NCBI lineage: Bacteria > Pseudomonadati > Pseudomonadota > Gammaproteobacteria > Vibrionales > Vibrionaceae > Vibrio > Vibrio stylophorae. The sequence goes on along the minus strand of NZ_CAKLDI010000002.1, from coordinate 35,937 downwards.
AAATATCTGCGAGCGATTCAAATGAATCAGGGTTTAAATTTCATCGAAGTGACTTTCTAACAGCACTTTGAATCAATGATTTTCAAGGATGGATAAGATGAAAAACAAAGTATTAGGCGCGATTGCGATGATTTGGGGTGCATTGATCTTAATGAATTTTTTCACCCATTTGCATGAGATGACCAGCGGCGCTTACAGCACAGGGAAAATGGCTGGGGTCATTTTCGGTTGCCTATTACTGGCAGCAGGAATTCATACTTTCTTTTTTCGAAAAGCAGCCGCTAAAAATACAACGCAGCACGACGAACCAAGCCGCTAAACATCGCTTTCAGTTTTGAGCCGCTAACGCGCAGCCTCGACTCAATCGCCATGTACAAATCGCATGGATGATCGCCCTTAGGATGATGCATGAAACAACTTATCTATACCCTGATATTTATTGCCGCCCTCACCATGGCGCACAAACTTGCGCCAAAGCCCGTACAGCAAGCACTGGCACAAATCGACGGGATCGCTTTCATTGTGGGCTATTACACCAATGAAAACGGCGATGCCGTGTGGAAATTTTCCATCATTCCACGCCAATGGCAGCAGTGGAACGCACTCAAGCGTGTAGAAATCACCGAGCAATATAAAACAGTCACAACGCGCATCGAAGAGCCCAGCATCGCGGATGATTTTGGCCTGCTAGTGGAAACCTACTTGCTGCCTTTCGGGCTACTGCTTTCACTGATTATTGGCGTAGGCAGCCTTTGTAAACAACTGCTTCAATCGCAGCGTAGCAAGCAGTGCCCTCGTGAAAACCAGTGCGATATTTAGATCAAACAAGGCTGCTCTGACAAAAGTAGGTGAAACAAAATCATCGCAAGATATCAGGCCTTTCTCACCTCGGCGACACGCTTTCAATAAAAACGCCACCTGCAAAGGTGGCGTTTTTGTCGATAGTTCAACTTTATATCAATCGATAAAGTTCATTTTACTGATGCTGCGAAAAGAATCGCTCTGCACTTGCAAACAGCGAGTCGCACAGTTTTTTCTGCTTCGCGTACGCTTCAGAGCCAGCTTCCATCGCTGCCAACTCTTTTTGCGCTTGATGGTATTTACCCACCATCTCTTCAAATCGTGCTTCGTGAACATTTTTCCATGCTTTATCGCGAAGTTTATCTTGTCTCTTAGCCTTAGCCATACTTCCCCCTTACTCAATTCAGTTACGGACTGGCAAATGATGACAACATCAACGGTCATCAAGATCATCGCGCGGCCACAGGCCATGCGCGACATGTCAAATCATGCGATTCAAAGCTCAAACAGCTTTTTCCGTGCACGATCGAGCAAAATATTTTCAATTCTTCGCCGCGTTTGATGAATGTTCTTCACTTTTTCATCGGGTGCATCACCACATTTAGCTGACGATTCCGGCTGACTGACCCGCTGCATCATCAAGCCTGCTGCCATGTTGGGATCGCAAAGGTACCTAAAGGCGCACCCTGTGAACATAAAATTTGCCCCGTATGGGTGCGTTCACAAAACGAGAAATCAAGATCAACGGATGCGTGATCTAAGCGAGGCAGAATATGTCGTTTTAAGATATCGCTGTTAAGTTGGTGAATGGTTGCAGACCAAGAAAGCGCGTGACGATAGAGATGAAAGTTGATTTCAAACAAATAAGATTTTTCCATTCAGATGTTCTCGCTCAAAAACACCTGATTTATCAAATAATAATAGTCCACCTTTGTATACCAACAAAGGCAGATTCTCGGTTATGTTCAAGCGAAACAGACATCAAATGACGATGCCATCAATCAGGTTTGTACCTAAGATCAGAACTTGAAAAAACCCGGCTACTAAGCGGAATATAAAGAAGAAGTGCTCGCTAGTGTCAGATGACAGTAGGATTCGAAAGAAACGGAGAGGATACTTGCGCTAAATGTTCATTAATAGCTCGCGTGCTGAGCTAGCTGCACTATACAGGTTATGCCCGTAATAGACAGGATTATTTCGACTTATTTTTGAATCGCTTGTTATCAACCTGTGGTCGCTCAGACCTCAACATAGCGATTTTAACTCAGCAGCGCGATGCATTTTTCTAGATAACTCAAGCGCATGCAGGCTGCCATATGCATTTCGCCACCGGTACCCGATCCGCGATAAGCCTGTGTTTTCTCCTCATCGGCTTGATAGTCAGGCAGCAGCTGCGCCATTACCGCAAGGATCTGCGCGCGCGAATGCGTCGCAAGCAATGCCAGCACCCCTGCTTCCAGCGTCTGCGGCAAACTGCCATCAAATTTTCCAAGGTGCGCTGAGCACCATGTCGTGAATTTGTTCTTGTAAATCCGTCATTAAAATAAAAGAGAATGAAAAATAAAAACAACTTTAATTTCAATAGATTATTGCATTGATACTATGGGCGCAATTGAAAATTCAAGCAGTGATACAACGCTAGCAACTTAGGTGACTGAGGGCTGAGGGCTGAGGGCTGAGGGCTGAGGGCTGAGGGCTGAGGCAAGTAAAATGACGAAAGCAATTTAAGAAAAATAGAGGGCAGGATATCGATGGGAATAATGCCGTACGCTCAAAAATCGCGGCATTACTATATTACGAGCTATACAAACACTTAAATCTTATGAATGGACATCACACAAGGTTGGCCATCGAGTGGTTCATAAATCTCAACAATGGCTTCCCATTGCATCACAGTTGGCCCGGGTAGCGTAGCATCACACTTATAACGATAATTGATCCCAGACACCACTTGTGTTGCCACTTCCCTTGGTTGATACGCTACACCCACATAGCCATCCATCGCTGCATTAAACACGCGCATGTCCTTATCATTCAGCGCGCGATAACGCGTCCATCCACCACAAATAGTATCCATTGCCATATCAGTCGTTGCAGTTGTCATCATTTCACCTTTATTCAGATTGAAACGCATACCACCATGGTATGCGCGCTGTTGTATACAGCATCTGAAGCATAGCAGCGGCCGATAGCGTGGGTATGAAATTTGAACGGTTTGAAACGCAACGGGAGATGAGTCATAAGGCAAACCTTGAGTGACAAAATCGAACCGTGCCATTAGTTCAGCTGTGTGCTTTGGCTCCCCCAAAAATCATCAGGCACGCAAAATTCCTGCAAATATAAGCGCTAGGTTTAATCGACTTAAAGCATAAGAAGAGCATGGATGGGTTTTTACAGCCTTTCGGTTGGATATTTCAAATTAGATTTGATGTTCAAACTATTTGATTAGAGTTAACTAAACTTACTCAAATGAAGCTCTCAATTTATTTTTGAAAGCATAAGCCGCTAACGCAACTTCTTATTCCTTTCACTGCTAAACATTGGTTGAATTGTAATTCTCCTCAAACACAGGACCAAGTGACGTCACAATGAGCCTTAGCGACCTCCACCACCAATACACAGCAAAATAACTACCCGCTTCATTGGTAGAAATGAGCCCATGAGCGATATTATTTCTTAAGTTTGGACCATGCCAATGTACGAGGAGGGCTTTCATCTCAAACAATAAATCTTGGTCGAATATCTCGGCTGTTTCTTTTTTTTCGAGAAGCGTAGATAGTCCAACCTCCGTTTCTTGGTTGTCTTTAATCACGGTAGTTGAGACACTACTTTCGTTTAAGACGTTTCTAACGATATGTTCCCATTGAGGCACCAACATATGGATGGCAGTAGCAAAGTCATACTCAAAACCAAAATAGAGCCCTCGGGCAAATAACCGTGCTCTATCAGTGGGAACTAATGGACTCAACCTGCACATTTCGAGTAATTGATTAAAGGATATTCGATGCTCTTCCAATAATTGGTTTAGCCCATGAACAATTGAGGCCTGAGCAACAAAATCTGCATAGTGACAAGCTGTCTCAACAAGCACAGTTAATTTATCACTTTCCTCGGCATTACTTTCGATACCAAAGGGATTTGACCGCCCTGCAGAACGGCCATCGCTTGTGAATTTTACTGTACCAAATAGCCTATTGAAGAATGTATTCTCAAGTTGGCTTTTCAGTGAATCTTCAGCATATAGCAAAGTTACAGGTTTACAGATTAGTGCTAGAGATTGTAAAGCAGTAGCTGTATCAGCCAAACCTGACATACACTCTCTCGAAGCTTTTACAGATGCAGATACATCTACTGAAGGCATATTTATAACAGGCAATTCGGCAACGGCTTCTTGACCAACAACCCTCAATGTATTTCTAAGTTTGAGTATTTTGCTTTCTATCTCTAATTTGTCCCTAAATCTCGTTGGAATGGCTGTATATGCATGAAAAGCTTTTTCATAGAAATACTTTCTAACAAAAGAATGCTCTCTATCTTCAGCCTCCAACTCCCATGAATTAGCGGCAAAGTATTTGCAAAGCAACCATTGTTCGTCATCGTCCTCAGCACCAAATCGGTCAGCAGCAAACATTAAATAACTACGGGCTGCGTTGAAGTTCTTTTCTCTAATAAAGTACTGACCTCTTTCTAAAAAACGAATTCCTAACCAAGTCGACTTCTCTTTAGCTAAGCCATACTCGAATAGGAGGTTAGCCACGTGAAGGTGAAAGTATGGGCTGGAATCAATGAAGTCACCTTCTAGAGAGGATAACAGTCTTCTTTCCAACGCAGTGACTTGGTTTTCTGCCCCTTTTCGCAGCTGCAAACCAAGACATAATGCACGCTCGTAAAAGTCTTTCACACCCTCGCACCAAGTCACAGGTTCTGCAGGGTACTCCGAATAATACTCGATAGTAGTTATCGCATCTTTAAAGTTTTTGGGCTTTACGAGAAGCCATCTAATGTCAGCAATTCGTGCTTTGATAGCAAGGCACTCACAATGCGGTGAAAGCTTTTCCAATATATCTAAGTCATTATCAGTAAGATTCACCGGAATTGAATCTAGCTCATAAGTTCGGTAAGGATCATTGACGCTACTTGGCGAAAACCTAAACAACATGATTTTTGCGAGCACATAGTAGAGCTTTGCTAGCTCATCATGTCCTTTCTCTCTCTCTGTGTCCCCTTTTCGGCCGAGCTGTAAGCCAAATGCGCCACTGGGTATCCCGAGTCTGGGCAAATCAACTAAGAAATAACTATATGTCTCTTCTGCAATCAGAAGTTCATCTGAATAGTTAGCCATGAATTTTACCTAATGAAGAAAGTCAATTTCACTACGTCAATGAGAAACAAATTATTACTCCCACGTTTCTACTCAAAACTTAGCTCTGGCATACGCAATCACTGTTCTATCTCAATCAAGAGAGCTATGATTAAACTCAAGAATAACAGTTAATTAATCATATTACTTCCTTAGCTTAGTTACCAATATTTATAAATATGTAACACGTTATAGACTATGAATTTCCTGTAAAACTGCATAACAAAGTGGTTAGCGAAAAGCTTGATTTAGAGCGCTAGATAATGATGCAGCAAATAAAAATAGTATTGAAAAATTAATTTTCTAAGGGAAAATCCGTATTTTTAAATCCGTATTTTTAAATCCGCATTAACATAATGACCTCATAGAAATACGATAAAAACAACTAAACATCTACTGCCCCTCCAAAATAGATCCACTAAATGTCCATACGGCATGCACATCAGGGGATGTGACTGACATTTTAGAACGCTGAACGCCTCATTTTTACGGGGATGAGGAATAATGAATCTTAGTGAAAGACACAAAAAAGCCCACGACCGTGGGCTTTCAAAGTGTCATTTTCTATCTATTTTCGGCAACTTCATCGCGAACCGACATCAATTCACTCGCATTTAGTTTTGCGCTTGGTGTCCTTCTTCTAAAGCTTGCTCTGAGGCAGATACGCGAAAAGTCATGGGGATCGTTCGCGGTTTGTTTTCGCCCCAATAGAGGGTAATGTGATCGCCAAGGGGCTGATTGAGGGTCAACCAGTAGCTATAGCTAAAGTGCGACATCATCAATTGGCCTAATCCGTTGCCATAATAGGGCAGGCGATCTTCAGGCCAGCCATTCCAGCGATAACTCACTTCTTTGATCTGTTTTTTATCCAGCACCAATCCCTGTTCAAAACGATTCTCTGACGTTATGCCATACATGGTCACTTTCCAGCGGCCATCCGCGAGCTTTTGACCGTCAAAACTTACCCATGGGTTTTGGTAATGAAACTGTCCATTTTCAATGGGCACTGTCACTTGTTGCTGGCTGTATTGATCCTTAATGATCATGTCCGCACGAACGCTCGCGGCAAGCTTGCTGGTGCGCGGCATCATAATGGCTTGATGCCAAACCTCATCGTTTAATTCGCCGCGAGAGATATATGAGATAGGCTGGTCAATCTGCTGTCCCTTGGCATCATAGGCTTTGAGATGCTTCGCTAGAATCCAGACGAAAGGCATCCCTTTGGGCGCACGAAGCTGCAAGCCATAGATGCGCTGATTGGCATCCACCAGTTTCAGCTCAGCCTTAAATTGGTCCGCTGCTGTGCCGTTTTTGTTGTGCTCAGACATGCTTTCAATGGGCCAGAATTGCTCAGGAAGCGAAAAAGGGTGCTCATCAATGGGGTGACTTGCCAAATCATAGGGTTCAGCCATGGGTTTGGGGCCCACCAGCAGTATGCCGCGCACTGGATATTTGCCTTGGCCCACAGGTTGCAGCCAGCTAATCAACAGCGACATGCGTTTGAGCTCACCACTTTTCACGCTGTACTCGACCCAACCTTGAAAATGGCGGTAACCTACCTCGCCCGCTTTGACAGCAAGGCGAATGGTATCCCCTTGCATCCACACCACTTGATACTCAACAAGCAATTCATTGGCGTCAGTTTGGGTCAGGGTTGCCCCTACTTTAAGTTCAATGGCTGGCGGCAAAATCGGCAGTTGATTAAGTAACCCCTTTGGCATCAGCTTGATGTTTTGCCACTTGGCCTTGGCATCAGTGCTGAAATCTAAACCTTGAGATTCTTGAGTGACATGAATGGGATAGGTCAGTGCATCAAAAAGACGCTTTGGCGCGCCAGAGGAAAAATCGCTATCGAGGCTGTTATCGATGCCGGTGCGATCTTCATAAATGGCGAGCCAATTGGATTTTAAGCGCAAGGTTGGTTTGTCATCATTGGCTTTCGCATGGCGTGAAAAACTTGCATCGATTTCTGAAATAAAAGCCAGCTGCTCATCATCGGCATCCACCCAACCTGTTAAGCCAAGGCTGTGAGGAATGGCTAAAAGGCCGAGCTGGGCGTAATAACGTTGATTAAAATCTTGACGAACTTGTAGCGTATTTTCTGGTTTTGACGTTGGCGAACAAGCAAATAGCGGTATAGAAAGCAGTGCCATAAGGAGCACTTGAAATGGGCGCATGACCTTATCCTTGAAACAAAAAATGCGTCAACTCACGTTCACGCATCACAAGAATCAATAGGTTAAAACCCTTTATTGGCTCGCGCAAGCCATCGGGGCTTGCAGCACATCATCAATCATTCGCCTGAGTGTAAAGCTCAGCGCTATTGTGGCTGCGCCTTTCTCTCGCCTTCCAGCAGCATTTGATACTCAGGGCAGGCTTGGCGCATCACCTTTTCCTCTTGGGCAATGCGAACGCGCAGCGACCACAAGTACAAAGGCGTTAAGATCAGCGCGCAAAAATAGGCTTGGGTCATCAAGACCACGCCAATGAGCTCGGGCAAAATATTGAGGAAATAGTTGGGGTGGCGCACCGCGCGAAAGAGCCAGTTCGCTACTACTTGATGATTGGGCACAATCACCAGTTTGATACTCCACACCGGCCACAAGCAATAAATCACCAGTGCAAGCGCCAGCATTGAAAAAAGATAAAAACCCAGCCCTACATAGGTCAGTGCTTGCCACTGGGTTTGTCGAATCATGGCTTCAAAAATCGCACCAAAATAAAAAGCGGTATGCAGCAAGGTGAGATAGCGCGAATTGGTTTTGCCATACTCCACGCCGCCCATGGCTTTCATGCGTTTCACATTACGAATCGAGCCCACCACAGTGGCAATTCGTAGCGTGAAAATAATCAGTAATAACGCCAGTAACGTGTGGCTCATGTGCCGCTCCTTGCTTTGGCTGGGTGGATATCAGTGAGATAAATGTTGCTCCGCTTAACATCTGCTTTGCTTTTTGATCAGCGCTGCTCACATGCACCTTAGCAAAATTCATATGCAATCGATGGCCTTCGCATCAAACTTGTTCCACCTGTCGAAAGCAGCAGCGCAACAGGGCTGGTAAAACGCAAAATGGTGCGTCCGCAATCACGTCCGCACCATTTTTCACCGCAGTTGACCCAATATTGACATTCCCCAGCCAAACCCAATATGTAAGGGCCAAATCAAAACTTCTCTCCTCCCCCATACTAAGAGAAGGGTAAGAGCAAGGCTTATGATTTCATTGGGCAGCGACGCTTTTGAAACCAAGCACTTGGGAGCCACATTGCGGCAATCATCCCGACAACAAACAAATAGAGCACGGGTGAGTGAAACGAAAATGCCGTTACTGCAGGCCCCGGACAAATGCCAAGCATCCCCCAGCCAAGGCCAAAGAGCGCTGAGCCCACCAGCAAACTTGGTGTGACTTTACCTTGGCTAAATTGCGGCATCTCATCACCGAGCAGGGCATGCGATCTTGGCTTAATTAGCCAGTGGTAAATGGGCATAAAGGTGGCAATAGCGCCTGCCATCACAAAGGCAAGCTGCGGATCCCAAGCGCCAAATAGGTCTAAAAATCCGGTCACTTTTTGTGGATCCACCATTTGTGAAACCACCATACCCGCGCCAAATAACAAACCGCTCAGCAATGCAATCAACTGTTTCATCTTACCAGCCTCCATGAAAACGAATGGTAACCACAACAATGGCGACGCCCATAAAGGTGACCGTTGCGACCATGGAGCGCAGGGACAATCGGCTTAAACCGATAATGCCATGGCCACTGGTACAACCGTTGGCAAGGCGTGTACCAACACCGACCAAACCGCCCGCCAGTAGTGCATACCAAAGTGGTACGGATGGATATTGCACTTCAACACCCAGTGCGTAATGGGCGATCCCACCGGCAATCAATAAGCCCGCAAGAAAGAACCAGCGCCATGAGATGGCACCCAGCGCGCCACGTACAATACCGCTGATCCCTGCGGTTTTACCAAGCGCCAGCATCAATAGTGCGGCAGATAAACCCAGCAGCACACCGCCTGCAAGGCCTTGAATCATTGAATTGAGCATCGAGCCACTCCTTTGTTGTTTTTTTCAGTCTAACAAAGGCATTTAAATTAGCAATATCTAATTTAGCATCTACTTATATTGTCGGTCAGGTTTAATAATGTCAGCGCATTGGTGACGCTGGTGGCCAGCACATCAATGGCGCCAGTACGCAGCGCGCCAAGAAGTGCTAAGGGCTTACTTGGCTCGGCGGCAATGGCGATCACCTCTGGAATTCGGCGAAACTCCTCCACCGATAAGCCAATGACGCGACCATTCATCACGGTATGCGCAACCCGCCCCTGCACATCGATAAAATCATAACCGGCGATATCGCCAACAATGCCGTGAGAGATGCGCGCATCCACTACCTCTTTGGCACTAAACCAGCCCAAATCCACCATATAGCTTTGATCGCTCATATCGCCCACGCCGATCAGGGCATAGTCCGCTTTACGTGCGCGATCGAGGGTATCTTTAATGGTGCTATTGGCCATAAATAAGCTCTTTTGCTCTTTGGTTTCCGCATAGGCCGGCGCATAAAGCGTTTCACTGACACCGCCGTACACTTTGGCAAATTGACGACAAATATGATCGGCATTGTATTGACTACCACCGGGGTGAATACCACCGATACCACATACAAATTGGCAAGGACGCTTGGCTACAACCCCTACATGGTGCGCTACGGCTGCCACATTGCGCCCCTGCCCCACGGTAACCACTTGCTGCTCGCCCAATTGCGTTGACAGATAATGCGCAGCCAGCGCCGCCACTTGCTCGCGCTGCTGCTGTGGATCTTTTTGGTCTAGCGCGATTAATGCGCGCTTGAGTTTGAATCGCTCAATCAGTTGCTGCTCAAGCTTGGCGCTGAAAACGGGGTGATATTTGACGGTGATCTCGACAATGCCTTGCTCGCGCGCTTGTTTAAGCAAGCGGCCCACCTTGGCGCGAGATAATTGAAATTTCTGAGAAATTGCCTCTTGGGTTTCGCCTTCTTGGTAATAGGCCACAGCAATTTGGGTCAGCAGGTTGGTATCAGCTTGAATCTCTTCAGGGGTCATGGCAGCTCCGAGCAAATGGTCACAGGACCGAACAATTTCTTAGTGTTTTTTCCGTCACTTTAACGCAATTGGAAATTTCCCTGCGTCATGGATCACAATTTCATCGCCTATTGTGCCGCAAAAACCTTTGTTTTCCGCACATTTTCTCACTCCATGCAACATTCGCTCAGGCAAAAGTAACGCCTCCAACCACAAAGACACAAATAAAACACATAATAAACATATGGTTATGATTTTTACCGTACAAATACAGCATCTTAGAGATTGTTCATCACCGCATTTCACGTAAATATAGCCACACAAATTCTCACGCGTCTTACAATTGTTCAAACTAAAATCAAATCAGACGCCTGACCTGACCGCCCACAAATTGCCGAATGATATAGGTGATGGATATGAACCAATTACAAGCTTTGCGCCAATACACCACCGTTGTTGCTGATACTGGCGACATTGAAGCGATTCGTCGCTATCAACCACAAGATGCAACCACCAACCCATCGTTGATCTTGGCTGCTTCTGCGCTACCACAATATGCTCATCTGATTGATGAAGCTGTGGCTTATGCAAAAGCACATGCAGATAACAGCGATGCGCAATGTGGCCTTGCCTGTGACAAATTGGCAGTGAGCATTGGTCAGGAAATTTTGACCACAGTTCCGGGTCGTATCTCAACTGAAGTAGATGCACGTCTTTCCTTTAATACCGAAGCAACCATTGCTAAAGCGCGCCAATTGATTGCGCTTTATGAAGAAGCAGGCATCTCTCGCGATCGCATCTTAATTAAGATTGCTTCGACTTGGCAGGGCATTCGCGCCGCTGAAGTGCTAGAAAAAGAGAACATTCAATGTAACCTCACCCTGCTCTTCTCCTTTGCACAGGCGCGTGCTTGCGCCGAAGCAGGTGCTTACTTAATCTCACCTTTTGTCGGTCGTATTATGGACTGGTACAAAGCCAAAGAAGGCCGCAGCTTTGAACCAACTGAAGATCCAGGCGTACTTTCAGTCAGTAAAATCTACGATTACTACAAATCCCACGGCTATAACACTGTAGTGATGGGTGCCAGTTTCCGTAACACAGGTGAAATTCTTGAGCTTGCCGGTTGTGACCGCCTCACCATTAGCCCAGCGCTACTTGCTGAGCTTGAAGCTTCTGAAGCGCCAGTTGAACTAAAACTCGCACCAAGCACTGAGCTGCAAGACAAACCAGCGGCAATGACCGAAGCTGAGTTTTTGTGGGAGCACAACCAAGATGCTATGGCGGTTGAGAAACTAGCGGAAGGGATCCGTAACTTTGCTATCGACCAAGGTAAACTAGAAACCCTTATCCAAAGCAAATTGGCATAAGGCATTTGCTACCTTGATTGGATGCTAAGAACCTAGAACCTAGGTGACATAGCAACGCAATTGCGCAAAGACAAAAAAAGCTGGCTTAATGCCAGCTTTTTTATTGGTTTCAATGCGCTATCAGGTGTCACAGCAACAAGCTTCACCAACCAATCACGTCTTATTTAATCAGACCCTGCACATATAGCTGCTCAAAAAGCAGTTTAACCACAGCAGAGCAGTGCGGTAGATCGGCATATCCAAGCCATGCGAGCTCTTCAATTTCAGAAGCCGCTGCCAGCTCACCCTCAAATGAGGCGAAATAACAGGTCGCTTTGACCGTAATATCCGCCGCTTTGCCATCTGCTGGCGCTTCAAAGACACCATAGAGAGATAGGCTATTTGGTGCCAAATCCACCGATAGCTCTTCGTTGATTTCACGTACGAGCGCTTGCGTGTCAGACTCACCCGCTTCGCGCTTTCCACCTGGCATATAAAAAAGATCTTTGCCATAGGAGCGCACACAAAGCACTTTATGATCTTCAATCGCGAGCCAAGCGAGCTTATCAATTACTTTGGCCATTTCTCATTTTCCTTATTACGCATGGCGTATCACGCCTTGATGCGCAGGATGATACCCTATCTTTTTCACGATGACAGCCAAGCAGGCTAGAGAAAATGCCAGTAAGTGATGTGTAAATCGCCACACGCCAGAAGTCTACTGTATTAAATAATAACAATTTAGATATAAAAAATATCTCACCTTCAATAAATATTTTGAACGGAATAAATCTCATCTAAATGCGATATTTTTGAAAGTTAATACCTTATCTGAGCCACCATAACAACTTGTTGCAAATTCTAATTTTAGAGCAGAAACACCTATCATATCATTACTGGGTGATTTAAATGAAAATATATATGGAGTATTCACACCTTCAATTAAATCAAATGTCTGATAACATCTATCAGCATCATGAACAACACCAGCACTCGACGTATATGACAACATATTTTTAGAATTACCCAAATTATCATATATCAAAGACTCAGTACGAATACTTATTTTAGTATCGCCATCAATCGCTTTTAAAATCACACTACAGTCGACCCGAGATGATTCCTTTACGCACTCTCTGACACTGAATTCAACACCCTTGTATTCTTGAGGCACTAACTTAGCATATTTTTTTGTTAACGCTTTTTGCTCATCACGAATACCCGCCTGTTGTTCTAGTACCAACACCCGATTCGATGCTACATCGAGTTGCTTCTTCAACTCAGTGTTTTCACTGGTCACTTGCTCAATGATTTTTGCTACAGAAGTACTTTGGTTGGATAGTTGTTCAATTTGCTTTTCACATTTACTGCTTCTTTGTATAAGCGCCAAAACCTCATCATCTAATTGTGCAACTTGTTTTTCTTTCGCTACAACTTCGCGTAAACCATACTGATATGAATAATACCCAGCCCCACATACAGAACCGATAAAAAAGATAATTAATGAAATAATTTTCAATTTGGCAAGCATGATATCACCTCACTTTTTATAAAAAGCAACTGTTAAATTTCGACACTCTCTTTTTCCGAATGTGTTTTTTCAGGCAAAATCACATCAAGAATTGTTTCATATTCAACTTCTGAATCAGCTGTATTTGAATTATTTGACAGTGCACTCTCTGCATTTATTTCTAATAAAATGAAAGATATCATCATAAGTCCACTTGCTGTGGCAGCAAGTGCATAGACCCCGATATTGATAAAAGGCACCGTCCAGTTCGCCCAAACGATATAGCACATAGAAAAAGTTGCAATAATATTGCTCATGGCCGCCAAAGCAGGCCAAATGCCTCTAGGCTGTTCACCATCACGGATCATCGTGTCATCAGCACTAAATAAACAAGCCAAGAGGTAACTAATCGGTGCAATAATATAAAAAACATGACTGCTATGATAGATACTGCCACTTAGCGCAATAATCATGTATGCGATCACACCCAGCGCAACACCAAGCAGGCCAACTATTAAAATACGGTGAATCGAACTCAACTTTTCCATATGCCATCCTTGCATAGCTGTTCAATTTAAGTTGACATCATTAGATACTAACGGTCAAAACGCCACTATCACAGCACGATAATTTAACGTTCTGCTCACAATTAAACACAAGCGCACCAAATTTATAAATTTATTGTGAGAAGCATTCAACTATCAGTACTTATAAATGACTCAAAATAAACTATTTGTATGGTCTCAAATTCAAGCCATATCCTCGCTGATAAACGCCTTGCCCCTTTAGCAACCAATGCCGGTTCTAAACAAAGTGGTGTAAATGGCATAGCGAACGTCCTATTCAACATTGTGATCGCATTCAACCGCTTGATTGCGTGATTCCTTAATGAACTGATTCAATAGCTAAAACCGTCTTAATATCTCATCAAAGCTCATTCAAGGTCGCCACTGAAAATGCCAAACTAACAGCCTGAATCTAGCGCGGCTATCCTGAGCCAATAGGAACGATAACAATGCCGCGAAATTGCTGAGCCGAAGTAAAAACACAGACTCGAATCTGAGACGTCATCTTAATAATGCAATCGCGCACATGGATAACACTTGAGCATCAAGCCAATTGGCGTAATGTGAAAAAACAGATATCAGCGAGCATGTTTACAGTGTAAAGCGTTCATTGAGGCACCAATCCAGCCATTCATTCAATCTCTAATGGCCAGATGTCACAGGATGCAATGACTGATGTTTACCCCCTGATGACGCAGGTTTGCTATGAAAAAAATATATACCCATGAAAATATATTCATTGTGCACAATATAAAAAATATCATCGAAGCGCAGGGCATCGAGATATTTATGAAAAATGAGTTTGCACCCGGTGTCATTGGTGAAATTTCGGCGTTTGATGCCTGGCCTGAAATATGGATTCTTCATGACAATGATGAAGAAAAAACAAAAGCGATCATTGCATCAGCCACCCAAGTCAAAAACACTATCGATTGGCTTTGCAAGCACTGTAATGAAACCAACGATCCCTCTTTTGATATTTGCTGGCAATGTCAGCAAGCTCGAGATTAAATATTTATCAGACACAAGAATTCATGGATATCTTAAAAAGCAATGCAATCCATGATCCATTGAACAGATAAAGAAAAAGCCACATCATGTGGCTTTTTTTCTTCGTTCTAAATCGCTATCGATTATTTTGACATGCGCAACAATGACACACCAAGTAGCCATTCAAGGTCGTGGCGATTTTCTTCACCATATTTACCACAGAACATCTCAAATAAGCGTTCGATACCGCCAGAGGCCAGTTCATGCGCTTCACGTGCACTTGAAATATGGAAAAACAACATACGCAGAACAGCAAGAAAGTCGTGATTATCTAAAGCTTTCAACCAGCTATCGATAAAAGCTTGTTTGTCTTGTTCTAATTCAAGATGAGAAGCAAAGATTTCAAAAATACGGCCATCTAATGCGCGAACAAAATCCTGCTTTTTCGGAAAATGATGACTGATCCCCGTTCTAGAAATTCCAGTTTGTTGGCTCAATGTGGTGTATGACATTTTGTCATACCCAAGTCGTAATAACTGATCACTCACCGCATCCATAATGGTCTGGATGGTAATCTCTGTATCTTCTTTACTACGTTTTGGCATCGTGAGTTCTCTTTTCTGACGATATATTGATATCACTCAAATCGGTTTTAAACGCTCTATCGCGCAACATAAAGACGCTTTGTTTTATTGTTTATCAAACCGAGCCGAGTAACTTTCTAACCTCAGGCTAAACGTTGCTTAATCAGTCACTTTAAGTGACGGTAAAATCACAACAGCAAGGTTCAAAGGTATACACCATTGCTAATGGATTGACCAGTTCAGAACATTATCAGTAATTGCAAACAAATCACCCTGAATATGTAACCTTACGATCAAGATCGACTCAAAAAAGCAACATTTCTTAAATTTACAGCGCTCATGATGGCGACTTATACGTATGTTGTGCGAAATTTAGACACAAGCTGTGATCAAATGCGCTAAAAAAGGTGCGGATTGACCCAAAAGTGTAACCAAATACTGACGGCATAACCCAAAGCAATTACAGGTGTCCAACGTAAATGACCAAAAAAGGTATATTGACCTCGCGCATGCCCCATAAGGGCAACACCCGCAGCAGAGCCGATGGATAACAAACTGCCCCCCACACCTGCAGTTAAGGTTATGAGTAACCATTGTCCATGGCTCATCTCTGGATTCATGGTCAGCACTGCAAACATCACCGGAATGTTATCGACAATGGCAGAGAGGATGCCCATGGAAATATTAGCCGCAGAGGCATTCCATTGGTGATACATTAAATCAGAGGCCGCCGACAAATAGCCCAAGAGGCTCAAGCCACCGACACTCATCACCACGCCGTAAAAGAACAACAAGGTATCCCACTCGGCGCGCGACACCCGGCTAAAGACATCAAAGGGCACCACATTTCCCAACCGGCGTAGCGCTGCATCATCATGATTTGCCTCAGCAATGGCACGTTTTTTAGCGAGCGAACGCGGCAAGGTAAAGCGAAGGAAATAACCAAAGAGCTGCAAATAGGCCAGTCCCATCATCATGCCAATGACAGGTGGAAAGTGCAGCCATGCATGAAAGCCCACAGCGGTTGCGATGGTCAGCAAAAATAACACCACAATACGGCGTCCACCGCGTTTGAGCTCAATAAATTCATCGACAGCTTTGGGCTGCTTTTTCGGAACAAAATAGGACATCACCAAAGCCGGAATTAAATAATTAGCAAGCGCTGGAATGATCAGCGCAAAGAACTCTTGAAAATGGACGATGCCCGCTTGCCACACCATCAAGGTGGTAATGTCGCCAAAGGGGCTAAATGCACCGCCAGCATTGGCTGCCACCACAATGTTAATGCACGCTAAATTGATAAAACGCGTGTCATCTCCTGCCACTTTAAGCACCACGGTACACATTAATAATGCGGTGGTGAGGTTATCTGCAATAGGTGATATAACAAATGAGAGGATCCCAGTGATCCAAAACAACGAGCGCAGATTAAAACCACGACTGACCAGCCAAGCACGCAGCAGATCAAACAAGCGCCGCTCCTCCATGGCGTTGATATAGGTCATCGCCACCAGCAAAAAGAGCATCAGCTCTGCATATTCCAGCAAATTATGGCGAATCGCATCTTGCGCAATATCTGAATAGCCAGCATTGGCATAAAGCGCGCCCACCAATAACCAAATCAACCCCGCAGCGAGCAGTACAGGCTTTGATTTGCGCATATCAAAGTACTCTTCGCCCATGACAAAGATATAAGCCGTAATAAAGAGAAAAAGGCAGAGATAGCCTGTATTGGTTTGGGTGAAATCTGGCAGCACCCCATCAGCCGCGGCAAGGCTCGGCCATGAAAAAAATATCAAACATAAACAGCACCAACGCAGCATGGTTCCACCCTCATACAATAAACTTGATTTAACTGTAGTGAACTGAATTTCAATCTTTTTATTCGCCGCCAAGCGAACTGTAAAAGTCAGAGCAAGCACAAAGTATTGAACGTAACAGGGGGAAATCGCGGGCGCTGGATGCGATTGAGCTTTCGCTACAGATCCCAGCTCGCTTTATGTTGATTGGGCATTTCAGTGATCGCTTCAGGCAATCGAAGGCGTTAGCTGCGTCATCTATGATCAACGACCATCGACTATCATCGACGCTGACCATCTCCCCTTTCACTATCTTCGTCTGTACCATCAAGCCATCACCAAATATTTCGCTCATCTTTTGCCTCAAGATGATTGACCTTTAAGCACAAAGAACGACAATAGCGCTGCCTATCCACACCTTAACCAATGACAAGATCAATCCATGGCAACCACCCGTGCCGGCAACCTGCTTGCCGCTTTTTCTTTTGTGCTCTGGGGACTACTCCCCGTTTATTATCAGTTTTTGCCTGCGCCTGATATGCCAGAGCTATTGGCGCTGCGTATTCTTTGCTCAGTACCCACGATGTTATTGGTGTTTTGGCTGCTACGCAGACCCATGCCCAATTGGCGCCAAGTGTTCAAAAACAAACGTTCTGTGGCGATTAGCGGCATTGCGGCGCTGATTATGAGTGTGTCTTGGTGTGCATTTACTTGGGCCATTGCCAACGGTCAGGTGTTGGCAGCGAGTTTAGGCTTTTTTATCAATCCCCTGTTTGCCATTGCGCTGGCGGTCTTTATCCTAAAAGAGCGCCTTTCCTACGCCCAAGGTATCGCCGTTTGTTTAGGTATTTTAGGCATTGCCTATCAGGTCTGGCACTACGGTGAACTGCCATGGCTGGCACTGATTATGGGTAGCTTTTTTGCGCTTTATGGTCTTTGCAAAAAATACGTCGAATTTGATGCCATGACCTCAGTGACGCTGGAGAACATTCTGCTCGCGCCCTTTGCGCTGCTCTTTTTAATTGGCGATGCGATTTGGGGGACGCCTGTGGCTCTGGGCGGTGATTCCACGACCTTGCTGCTTTATATTGGTGCAGCTCCCGTCACCCTTGTGCCGCTGATCTTTTTTGCGCTAGCGCTACATCGCACCAGCCTGACCATGGTCGGCTTAATGCAATATATTGAGCCCAGCCTGCAGTTTATTTTGGCGGTACTGTTCTTTGGCGAAATCTTTGACAATGTGAAAGCTGTTAGCTTTGCTTTGATCTGGGGTGGCTTACTGTTTTGTAGTCTTGAGGCGATTTACGCACTGCGTAAACACCGTCATCATCGCAATTCAGGCGGCAATCTTCCGCAGGTGTAAGCGAGCGCTTACACCTTTACCGAATAGATCCCCCTTTTCATTCGCTGTGAAATGGGGATAATAACGCCTTCATTTTATGTAGGACATTTGGCATGACACTTGAAACTAGCTTACGCGCCCGTAGCGGCTCAACCTGTGAACTTTGTGGTAGCACTGACGACCTATGCGTTTATGAAGTACCACCAGTCACTCAGCCTGATACCGATCGCGCGATCATGACTTGTGCTACCTGTGAACAACAAATTCAAGGCAGTGACAGCGATTTGAACGCAAGCCACTGGCGTTGCCTAAACGACAGCATGTGGAGCCAAACCCCTGCAGTGCAAGTTATGGCTTTCCGTATGCTTTCTCGTCTAAGCAACAATGCAGAAGCATGGGCGCAAGACTTGCTTGATATGCTTTATCTTGAAGAAGATACCAAAGCATGGGCAGAAGAAGGTCTAGCTCTTGCTGAAGCAACCAAAACCGTACCAACTTTTGACAGCAACGGTACCGAGCTACAAACTGGCGACACTGTTACTTTGATCAAAGACCTTGTCGTAAAAGGCGCTGGCTTTACTGCAAAACGTGGTACTGCGGTTCGTGGTATCTCTTTGACAGATAACCCAGAGCAAATCGAAGGCCGTGTAAACGGTACGCGTATCGTGCTATTGACTTGTTACTTGAAAAAACAGTAATTCCTTTCGCGCATATGACGAATATGTCGTGACAAAAAAGCAGCCAATTGGCTGCTTTTTTTATGTTTAAATGAGTGTTTCAATAACGCTAGAGCACAACAGCACTCAAATCCGATAGTCGGCATCAAGCTCGCTATAACCCATCCCATTGCGTTTGTTGACCTCAATTTGCACCGGAATACGCTCCTTCATCGCTTCAATATGGCTGATCACACCAATCATCTTGCCGCTGGCATTAAGATTATCCAATGCATTGATCGCCGTATCTAAGGTTTCAGCATCCAGCGTACCAAAGCCCTCATCCAAAAAGAGCGAGTCAATACTGGTTTTATGGCTCACCAAATCAGACAGTGCCAAGGCCAGAGCCAAACTCACCAAGAAGCTTTCACCCCCTGATAAAGTTTTGGTATCGCGCACCGCATCTGCTTGCCACGTATCCACGACTTCCAGCTCCAGCGCTTGTGATGGTTTACGCTGCAGAAGATAACGACCATGTAAACTTGCGAGCTGTTTATTGGCGAGATAGACCAGATGATCCAGCGTTAAGCCCTGCGCAAAGCGGCGGAATTTCGCGCCATCGGCAGAGCCAATGAGCTCCGCCATATAGGACCAATCTTCATAGCGCTGCTGCTCTTTAGCAACCTGCGTCATCAAATCTTGCTGCTGCGCGCGGCGACGATTATCCGCTTCTAAAATATGGCGACACTCACCGGTGCGCTGCATATTTTGATTCACCTTTTCCGCGACTTCCGCCAATTGCTGCGCAAGCATGGCCACCGATGGCGCGCCGCTCATCTGCTCTGGTTTTTGCGACAAGTGCTGCTGCACCTGAGAAGAAAGCTGCGCCACCGCAGCCTTTGAGGCCACCATTTCGGATTCGAGATCGCGCTTTAATGCTTGCAAAAGTGCTTGTTGCGATTGCGGCAACAAGGCGTCCAACAGCTGCTGCTCACTTTCAAATCCAACTTCAGCAAGCATCTGCTGCAGCTGGCGACGGCTTTGCTCTGCGCGCCCTAACAGATCGCTTTGCTGCTGGCGCAATGCGGTAATTTCACCATCGCGGCGAATATTTTCACCTTCCAATTCCTGTTTGCGTTGCTGCGCTTTGGTAAAGCCAGCCTCTGCCACAGCAAAGGTTTCACGCAACTGCTGGCGCACATCTTGAACCAATTGATCGCCAAAGGTCGCGTAGCGCTGATTTTGATGGCTTTCGAGCTCACTATATAAAGCTTCTAGCGCGGCGCGATGTCCTTCACGACGCACACTGAGTTCACTTAATTGCTGGTGAGCATGGCGAAGCTCTTGTTGCAGCATGGCTTGTCGCTCGTTTGCTTTTTGCCGCTGTTCTGAGCTTTCCTGCCACTTTTGCCAATCTTGCAAGCGCTGTTTAAGCCAAGTGCTGTGCTCAGAGACCATGGGCATGGCAAAACCAAGTGGCTCAAGCTGAGATTTTAAGGCTTGCTGCATCTCATGCAGCTTATCTTCTAGCTTGACCAACTGACTAGTCAGTAGCTCTAACTGTGTCTTAGTACTGCCATATTCAGCCTGATTAAGCTCAATTTGTTGCTGGGTGGCCTGCGCTGATTGCGCCGCCTGCGCCACTAAATCTTTCTGCGCGCTAATCTGGCTTTGCGCTTTTGCCATCGCCTCAAGCTGAGCATTGATCGCAGCAACCGCTTGGTCATATTCATTGACGTAGCGCTTCACCTCATCTGGCGCATCAATGGCCAAAACAATATTCATGGCATCGCATTGTGCTTGCCAATTCAGCGCCATGGTTTCTAGGCTCAGCTCAAGTTCACTACAGCTACTACTGGCTTGCTGCTCTTGCATGGTGAGCGCCTGCACTTGGCTTAACAACATCTCATGCTCATGTTGTTCCTGCTGCAGTTGCGCTTTGAGATGATTCACTCGCTGCTCGGTTTCACTCAGCACCACCAGTCCATAAGCTTCAATGGCAGGATGCTCCGTTGAGCCACATAAAGGACAAGCTTCATCCGGTTGCAATTTTTGACGATGCTGCTGCAGCGAGACAATTTGCTGCTCGCGCATAAGCAGCGATTGCAGATCCTCAAAGTGATTTTTAAGCCCTTCAAGCTGACGATGCACCTGATCAAAACGTTGCTGCTGCTTTTGCTTTTCATCATTGAGCTGACCACAAAGTTGCTGCTGCTTTTGCGCTGCTTGCCACTGATCTTGATAACGCTGGCTCATCAATAAAAGCTGATTGAGCTGCGGCCGTTTCAGTTGATCTTCAGCCAGCTGTGTTTTGAGCGCATGCTCCAAGCCATGGTTTTGTCGCAAAGAAGCCAACTCTTTTTCCGCATCGGTGAGTTGGGCGACCTCTTGATTCAAATTTTGCTGCTGCGCAAAAAGCTCGTTTTGTAGCTGCTGATGGCGATCTTTTCGCTCTTGTACCTGAGCGGCGAGGCTTTGCTGTTTTTTGACCAACTGTTCTTGGTCTTGCTCACCTTGCGCCATATTTTGCAATAAGCCGCGCCAAGCTTGCAGATGCTCACCGATAGATTGATGGTGTGTATGCAAGCGCTGATAACGACTGATCGCATCTAAGCTGGTGATGGTGTCGCGCAAGTTATGCTCGACATGCTCTTCATGCTGCTTGGTTTGTTGCCACTGAATTTGCGTTTCTTGGCGCAGTTTTTCGCGCTCTTCTGCATCTTGGCGAAGTCGCTCGATGCGATTATCCAGCGGTACCACTTTGTCATTAATCAGCGACTCTTGGCTATCGCGCTGATAGCGGACGTTGCGATAATTCAGCAGCTCTTTTTCAAAATGCTGCAAGTGCGTTTCATAAACGCCCTGCGCCTGCTGCTTTTCTTGCACCAATTGACTAATGCGACCGGCCATTTTTTGGCACGCCTGATCCGATTCATCGCGCTCATTGAGATAAGGGCGCAGCTTTTCAGCTGGCTCACTTTTCGCCAAGGCTTCTAAGTCATTTTGATGCAGTTTGTATTTATCATTGGCTTGATGCAGCGCCAATTCGGCTTGTACATGTTGGGCGCTCAACGCATGGTTTTTCTCTAGCCAAACTTTGATATCTCGCAGCACTTGTTGCTGCTGACTAAGGCTTTGATAGCTTGCAGCAAGACTTTGATGCTCTTGGCGAAGCGATTGGCGGGCATCATCATTGAGCACTTCAACGCTATCGACACGCGCCACCAGCAAATCCAGTGCGCCTTTGGCATCGCGGTAATTATCATAGACCTGCTGTGAGATTTGACCGTAAATCTCAGTGCCCGTGAGCTCTTCTAGCAGCTCTGCGCGCTCATTAGGCTGCGCATTTAAAAAAGCGGCAAATTGCCCCTGAGACAGCAGCATCGATTTAGTAAAGCGACCAAAATCAAGCCCCGTAAGTTGCGCGGTAAGGTCTAATTTTTCACGAACCTTATCGGCTAAAATGGTGCCCGTTTCAATCTCAGCCAGCTCCACCTTGGGCGGCTGCAATTTCCCATCAGGATGATCTTTGGCGCGGCGCTGACTCCAAAAGGCGCGATAACCCTTGCCTTTCACTTCAAATTCAACTTCGGCCAAACATTCTGCGGTTTGCCGAGTCATCAACTCGTTTTGCGAAGGGCTCACTTGCAAGCGTGGTGTTTGGTGATAAAGCGCTAAACAGATGGCATCGAGCAGCGTGGTTTTACCCGCGCCCGTGGCACCGGTAATGGCAAATAATCCATTGCTATTAAAAGGCTCAAGTCGAAAATCGATTTTCCATTCGCCCTTGAGCGAGTTAATGTTTTGCAATCGCAAGCTTAAAATTTTCATGCTTGCTCCTCCGGCATATCATTGAGCTGAGTCAGCACTTCTTGAAAACAGTGGCGCAAACGCTGCTGACGCGCTTCATCAAGATCCGGCTGTTGTCCCATACGACGTTCAAAGACATCCTGCGGCGTCAGCTCCGATAAGGTTTCTTTTGCCTGACGCTCAATCGCTTGTAAGCGCTCACTTTTTGCGCGGCGTAGTAGCAATACTTCCACCGGCAGATCTGCCGTTAACTGCTGAATATGTCGCTGAATATCACTCAGGTGTGCATTGGAGTTAATTTCCACATCCAGCCATACCCGTTGCCCTTCAGTTGCGGTATCCGTATCGCTTTGATAGGGCTTTAATGCCACCTCAATATCGGTGACATTGCCTTTAATCAGAGCCATCGGCTGAAAACAAGGCACCGCCAAAGGTGTGACCTTTTCTAATGCACCTTGGGCAAAGTCCACCATCAACACCTCTTTTTGCTGGCGCACTTCATCAAAACTAAGGGCAATGGGCGAGCCGCAGTAGCGAATATGATCGCTTTGCGCCACCCGCTGGCTACGGTGAATATGTCCCAAAGCCACATAATCCACCGCTGGAAAAGCGCTGGCTGGCAATGCATCTAGGGTTCCCACATACAGATCGCGCACCGATTCACTGGCAATGCTACCTGCGGCCATTAAATGCCCTGTCGCCATGATGGCCACGGGCGAAGCTGCTTCAGCTTGGCGCATTTTGGCGAGATCATAGAGCGCATGATAGTGATCGCTGATCGCCTGTTGTAGAGCCTGTTTCTTCTCTTGCGCCGATTCATCACTGCGACTTTTCAGCAGATCGCGTGAGCGAATATAGGGCACGGCGCACAATAGCAGCCCCAATTCACCTTGCTTGTTCTTCAGCGCAATCATCTGCGACTCGTAATCATCACTCACGGCAGCAATTACATGGGTATTGAGGCAAGCCACCAATTGCTTTGACTCGTTGAGCGTTGCCACTGAGTCGTGATTACCAGCCAATAGCACCAACTGGCATTGATAGTTTTGCAGCGACACAATAAAGGCATTGAGTAGCTCACGCGCATAGCTTGGCGGCGCGCCAGTATCAAAAATATCACCGGCTACAATCACCGCATCCACTCGATGAGTGTCTACTTGCGTAAGCAACCAATCGAGAAATGCTTTGTGCTCAGCCTGACGGCTTTTGGTGACAAAATGCTGGCCTAAATGCCAATCAGATGTATGAAGAATGCGCATTGCGCCTCAATTCCCCTGCTAAATAAAATTCAAACGACCATGGCCATCTCAAAGTCAAAATGGACATCCAAGGTGGCAATCGCCGCTTATTAAATCATTGAATGGGCGGGATGCCCAACGCACTTTATAATTTGTGAGAGAGCTGGCAATCCCAGCGCCGCACTTGCAATCGATGATGTGCGCGATGCGAAAAGATCACATAAATCGCACGCCGTAGTGTAATAACAGCAGCGCTGCGATCAATATCTGGGTCCATAGCAAGCGGCGAAACCAGCGCATGGCGCCTTGCACGCGAGACGGCATATCTCGCTTCAATGATGGCGCTTTGCCAAAGCTCTGCGTTAACTGCTGATCAAAAAGGAAGATCGCTTGTTCTGCGCTCTGCCCATCCAACTGCGTAAACATCGCCGCATCAATAGCCACGCGAGTCGCGCAATATTTTCCCCATAGCCAAAACACGATCATTAACGTAATCAGTAGACATCCCAGTGCATGTAGCCCCATCCATAGGGGAGAAAATAAAGCCGCCAATATCAATAGATCGCCGACGCGTGACCATAGCCGATATTGCGCCAACAAAGCGCTGAGCGGTCGATAGCTACTGGACATGGTTTTCATTTTCCCTTTGCTCCTGTGATGGGCCTTGATCATATTCACCGGCTTGCGCCATCACATCGCCGCCCTGCTGCGCCTGCCACCAATATTCAAGTTCGCGTTGCTGGTGATAAGACAAATGAACCCAAGGGCGAATATTCCTCACATCAAAAATCACCTTGGCACAATTTTTCTCCTCACCATAAAGCAGCAACCAAGCGCATGCCACCACGGCGCTGCGCGAAAATCCAAGGGCGCAACATACCAATACAGGGCCTTGCTGACGCATCAGTTCAAGCTGCTCAACCGCAGCAGCAATCGTCGCCGCGTCCATCACCACTAGATCTAAATGGGGCAAGCAGTGATAGTGTTTCGGCCGATGTGGCGCTGAAATTTCAGCCGTTAAATCAAGCCATGCCAGCTGCTGCGCATCCATGTCATTACGCGCAGGCAAACGACCGAGCCAAACCCCGGGTGCAATTTCATCTCGCGGCGCTAGACGTCTCGTCCAGCACCACTGATTGATACGTGCGGCAAACAAATATGGCGCCAATAGCCAGCGCGCAGCAATACTTTGAACGCCTTGATCATGCTTCTGAAAGACCGCCACCGAAAGACCCGCATAAGCAAGGCTAACAAGCACCAATGCCGCGCTTGCCCACAGCAACCAAAGACCAGTTGGTGCCAATGAATAGGCGATCCCGGCAAACAAAATTGCCCCCATCAAATAGCTAAAAGCCAGCTGATAGCGACGGCGACGATCAATGGTTGGCTTTCGCCAAGCACAAAGTGGGGATGAGCCAGACACGGGCCACAACCACACAGCCAGAAACCCTGCGAGCATCCCTGTGGGGACATCAATAAAATGGTGCTGCCAAGTCGTGAGAACAGACAACCCAATCAGCGCAAACCATACATGTACCAACCAACGCCAAATGCCGCGCGCATGCGAAGCAAAACTCACCCAAAGGATCATCAGCAATGTGATGTGCAGTGAGGGCGCTTGATTAAAGGGGCGGTCAAAACTCATTAACAGCTCAAACCAAGAAGCAAAAAAACCACTGAGTTCTGGCCTTGGCCATGAAAATTGCAGCGGCCAAAGCATAAAACAGCTGATACAAATGAGTTGTGCCGTCAGTAAGCGCAACCCCATACGATTGAGCTCATGACGATTACTGGCCAGTAAAAACACCAAACAATAAAGTAAGTCAATGGACCAATAGGGCACAATGGTCCAAGCCCATAAAGGGATCTGCGTTTCCCAATCAAAAACCACATGCCCTACTTCGGGCAAACTTTCGGCCCAATGGTTGGTAAAGTTGTAACTGACGAAAAAGAGCGGCACCAAAAGTGCCAGCCAAAGCAAAGCGTGCTGAATTTTATGGCGATCATACCAAACGGGGTAATCACAGGGATTAGATGGGATATTTTTCATAAATTACAGCACCTTGAAATGATGTTCACACTCTAACATGGACACTCAAAAGACCAAGATGCGAAGTAAAAAAATAGGACGCTAGGCGTCCTATTTTTTCATGAATGTCATCGATTTACTGTGCAGCGCTGTCTGCTGTGGATTCCACAACTTCTTCTACTTGCGCTTCAACGGCTTGACCATCGACCTGAACTTCTTCAGCTTGCACTTCAACCGCTTGGCTCTGTGCATCGAGTTCGGCTTTGCCCTGCTCAGATAACTCATTCAAAACTTGCGCTTCAGCATCAACGGCTGCTTTGGCCTCTTCTACCTGCGCGTCTAAATTGCCTTGTGAGGCTTGCTGCTGATCCGCAAGCTCAGCATCGACCGCCGCTTCAACCGCTTCAGTGGCACCTTCAGATAGATTGACGCTGGCAGTTTCAGAGAGCTTGGTGCAATCCCAACCCCATGCTTTTTGCTTTTCAACTAAATCAGCCGCTTTGCTTTCGCAATAACCCGGTGTATTTGACGCGCGCCACAGCACTTCATCTTGACCATTTTTGCTGTAATTAACTTCACAAGGCAAAGCGTCAGGGCTGTTGGTATAACGTACTTCAATGATCCGCTCAGCATTATCAAACTGGCAGACATATTTAATATTTTCCGCGGCATAGGCGTGGCTCGCAGCCAATACACTCGCCATGGCAATCATTAGTTTTTTCATCGATTCACTCCTGATAGAGAATGAGCTCAGTATAGATAGCCCCTTTCTCGCTGGTTATTTTTTTCCAACAGATTGCGGCGTATCTCCAAAGACAATTGATTTTCATACATTTTATTCAGAATCAGCCCCAGTCCATCTCCATTGAATATAGGCTAGTTTCGATATTCGTTGCGTGGTACTGAGATGTGATGAAAACCGACACAACACAAATCAACAAAAGATTCATCTATTGAAAGCGACTCCCTTGACCAAATGTGCGCACCGTCTGTTTTTTCATGAATGAATTTGTCCTCTCTTACATACAATCGTACTATTTAATAACAATATCAATAAGAAATACGAAATGAGGATCAGATGACTCAACGCGTTCGCGTCGTCACCGGAGAAGAGATTGCTGCCGAAGACTTATCAAATTTTTTAACCCGAACCGTATTGGGCGGCGCCATTCTTTGTTATGGCTTATATCGAGTGGTTGATTGGCTCACCTTATTGCTACTCAAGCAAGATCTGGGGATCGGTATTTATATTGTGGCCCCACTTGGGATCTTGTTTTCAGGCTTCTTCCTGCTGTGTGTGGCAGGCTACAGCATCAATATTCAAGACCCATTGATTCGCTGGACATACTACGTTGTTGGCAGCTATTTCATCACCAATGCACTCTATCCCTACGGTGTTTTTGGTAGCTCCAGTACTGGCAAATACATTGGTTATGCCATTGTATTTTGCGCTATCGCTGTCGTGTATCGCGCATTGCAAGCGCTATTTGCCAATCACCTTCGCGTACGTGAAGTCAGCCATGGCCTCTTTTGTATTGCTGCGCTTGTGGCTGTCGCCATTGGTCCCTTTTGGCAAACGACCCGCAATATCTTGCTCAGCGCTGGCTGGATAGGCTAACAAGCTCGTCTTGTGGCCGTCTCATGACAATGAAAAAAGCCCTGCGATGCAGGGCTATTTAAATGATAAAGGATATGCGTTGCATCAATTTGATGCATATACATGAAGGAACATGCTGTGATCACACCGTTTTCGCTGTCGGCATAGCCGCTTGTTTATCCACAGATGCATCCGCCATCACAGGCGCTTGCTGCGGCTCATGTGGCGGTTCAGCCTCTTGTCCCATCTTGGTTTTACCCGCCAGCCAAATACGCGCCATACGACGCATTAAACGCTCTTGTTGCTGCAACATCAGCACGCCGCCAATCACCAGCAATCCACCGACATAATGGTAACGCTGCAACTCCTCATTGAGGGTATATGCGGCCAATACCGCAGTAATAATCGGCATTAGGTTCATATACATGGCAGCTTGGGTCACCCCCACTTGATTGATCGCTTTCATCCAGCACCATGGCGCAATCACAGATGCAGCAATGGCCGCATAAGCAATCAGTGGCATCGCTTGTTGTGATGGAATGGTATCGTCGCTTAGCCACCACAAAGGTGAGAGCATCACCACCGCCGCAGTCCCTTGTAAAAACACCATCATCCAATTGCCAAAAGGCATTTGCCAGCGGCGTAAAAGAACGCAGTAAAGGCCATAACTAAGGGACGCGAGGATCATCAACCCATCGCCAACATTCATCCCTTGCGCCATTAAATTACTCCAGTTGCCTTGACTGACCATCACCCCGACGCCAAAAAGCGAACAGAGGGTGCCAAGTAGCGCAGGCATGGTGATCGCTTGATTGAGTAAAAACACACTAAAAAACAAGCTAAAAAGCGGCACCATGGATGTGATTAGCGCCATATTGGTCGCCGATGTGTAATGCCCCGCCCAATAGCCAAAGGATTGGTTAAACACCATACCCAGTAGTGATAGGCAAAACAATTTCGGTAGCCATTGTTTGATCACCGCCCATTGACGATAAACACCATAGGCGCAAAATGGCAACAAAATCACAAGTGCGACAAACCAGCGATAAAATGCAATCGCGCCAGGCGCAATAATGGGCGCAGCTAGTTTATTGACAATACCATTGCCAGCCCAAAGGCTCACTGTGATTAAGGGAAGAAGAAAATTCATAACAGACTCATTGCGGTTGACCTGATCTAGTCTGACAGCTATGTTTTGCAACATATATCGCTAATCGGACAACCCCTGTTAGGGATCGGACAAGTTGAACTATCCAAAATCCAGAGAAGATGCTGAGATCTTCTTTAACTATGAAATAATTAAGCCTAATACCTACACACAGGCGCATCATCATCCGTGGGGACAGCTACAGCTGATCCGCGGTGGCGTGCTTGAGCTCAAATCTCAGGGGAAACGTTTTCTCTCGCCGCCGCAATATGCCATCTGGGTCCCCCCCAATGTACCCCATGAGAGCTATATTCGCCGCACCATTCAATATTGTTCAGTCAATATTGCGCTGCCCTTGGCATTACAAATGCCAAGTGACACCTGTTTACTCAGCTTAAGTGCCATTGCTGAAGCGATCATCGCCCATCTTCGTGAATCACAAATCACCCATGCGCAAGATCCACAAACCGAGCGCTTAATCGCAGTGCTGCTTGATCAGCTCATGGAAGCGGAGTCCATTTCGCAATACTTACCCATGTCCGATGATAAGTTGCTCACGCCCATTCTGCGCGCCATTGAACGCGATCCGACCCACCCAGACAGCCTCGCGACCTGGGCAAAACGCGTGCACACCACAGAGCGTACGCTGGCCCGTCATTTTCAACAATCCTTGGGCTTGAGCTTTGTCCAATGGCGTCAGCGACGAAAATTTTTGTATGCGCTACAACTGCTGCGCCGCGGCCAATCCGTAAAAGAGATCGCACTCACGCTGGGATACCACCAATCAACGCCATTTATTCAAATGTTTAAACGCTTAGCGGGCTGTACACCAGAGCAATATCGTCAGCGCTTGGCAGGAGAGCCTAAGTAGTGGCAGAGCATGCGTTTAAGCTCCTCTAATTGGTAGGGTTTGGTGAGAATATCGTCCATGCCAGCATCAAAACAGGCTTGCCGCTCCTCTTTGGTGGTTCCTGCAGTTAAAGCGAGTACTGGCAGCATCATCCCCTTTTGACGCAGTTGACGCGTCGCTTCATAGCCGTCCATCACGGGCATACGACAATCCATCAGCACCAAATCAAATGACTCAGCATCGAGCTTTTCTAAAGCTTGCACACCATTGCTGGCGATTGCATGGGGCACATTGATCTTTTTGAGCATCATATCGATGATCAATTGGTTGGTGGTGAGATCTTCCACCACTAAAATATGACGCTCGGCAAATGATGTTTCAGTGTCATCTAAACGGCCTTGATGCACATCTAAAGAGCCAGTGCTGCACGCTGCTTGCAGGGGTAAATGCACAGTAAAACAAGCGCCTAGCCCCAGCTCGCTTTGCAAGGTGATTTGTCCGCCCATCAATTGGCTCAGCTGGTGGCAAATTGCCAAGCCCAAGCCCGTGCCTTCATGCTGCCGCGTGGTTGAGCTATCCACCTGCTGAAACGGCTGAAACAACTTGTGCTGCTCACTCAGTGCAATCCCCGCGCCCGTATCTTTTACCTGAAATGTGAGGCCGTCTTTCCAATAGCAATCAACCTGTACGCGGCCTTGCTCCGTAAATTTCAAAGCATTGCCCACTAAGTTGACCATAATTTGCAAGATTCGATCGCTATCGCCAATCAGCATTTCGGGCATGGGATCATGGCTACAAAGCGACAGTTCAAGCTGCTTTTCATCGGCGCGAAGCTGAAACATAGCCTTCACACTATCGAGCATCTGATGAATCGAAAATGAGCGCGCTACAAGCTCCATCATACCGGCATTCATTTTGCTGTAATCGAGCAGATCATTAATCACAGAGCGCAGCAATTCACCCGCTTGACGGCATGTCGACAATAGTTTGGTTTGGTGTGAGGTTAATGTCGTGTCATAGAGCAACTCAGCGGCGCCAAGAAGGCCGTTTAATGGACTTCTCAGCTCATGGTTGATCATCGCCAAAAATTCGCGCGTGGAGCGCTCAGAGGCTTCTGCACGTAACTTAGCTTGCTGCGCATTTTGCAATGTCAGCTGGCGACTCAATGCGCCGTTGACCATATCGCGAAAAAGCGACAATTGCAGACGAATGGTTTTGATCCAATCTGGCGGGCCATCAATACGGGCGCACAAACAGCCTACTTGCTGTTCATCAAAATAGAGCGGTAGCCAAAAAAGTGAGCGCTCGGGTTGCCAGAGATCTTGGCTTAAGGATGGCGGCGGTGATGGCCAATGAAGTGGAATATGACCACTTTGATAGTAGCCAGCATAGGGGCCTAAGGGCTCCTCTAGCACCAATAAACAGGCCGATAACTGCAAACTTTTCGCCAAACGCTCCATGGATTGATGCAAATGCTGGCAACTGAGCTCTTGCTGAATAAACAGCTGACCTTGGCGTAGCAACAAACTTTCCATATTGGCTTTTAATGCCAGTACGGCTGCATCTTCTTCCACGCGATAGCGCAGCTGCTCAGCCAAGGCTTCCAGTTTTTTATTGGCCTCAAAAAGATCGCGACTTTTTTGCTCAAGCAAGGTCTCAGCTTGAATTCTCGATGCTTTTTGCCGCGCAAGCGCCCGCTCAAGCAGCGCAATTTGCTCGCTATCGCTCACAGCGCATGCTCAACTTTGGTCAGTTCAAAGCGCACTTCACTCAGATCCGAGGTCACTGGCGTCATGACAATGGAGACGCGCTCATCAAAATGTTCCGCGCAGCCCTCAATCAAGCCATAACAGACATGGCCCAAACAGCGCGAAGAGTGATAACGCAAAATCATCGATTGCTCAGAAATATGATCAAAGGTAAATCGCGGCGGCTGCGCATCTGGGTATAGCTTCATCACCTCAAGGTGAATGGTGGCTTCCACCTGCTGAATAAACTGAAAACAGTCGCTGGCGACCCCAGCCATTTCGGGATAATTTTTGATTAACTGTTGAAACAGCACTTTGCCGTAGAACTGCTGTAGCGCTTCAATTGGGGTATCGGTGATCCGGCCTAAAATCACCACCATCTTGACCAATTCACGATGATCATAGCTACCCACCGCGGTGTAGATCCCATCGCTATCGGCTTGCGCCAACATACGATCGCAGATCGCAAGGCCAAATTGCGCTTCCACAAGCGCAAGAAATTCCGTAAAAATCACGCCTTTCATGAACATCCCTTTTCCATCGCTTTTCAAAAGTATGGCCGCAAGTGGCATAAAATCAAAAGCGATGGCGCAGACGACTCAGCTAAAAGGTGTTACCAAACAGAAGATAGAGGCTGCTGCGTTCTTGCTCGTTATAACCAAAGGCGAGATAAGCAGGCCCGAGGAAGGTATCAATCCCAACATAAACACTGCCAGCAGCAAGGGCGCTGCTCCACGAAATGTCACTATCATCAGCCCAAACATTGCCCTTCTCAATGGATGCGCCAACATAAACCGGCGATGAGAACATACCGAAATCGTTGTCAAACCAGCGATAGCGATAACTCGCGCTGACAAATGCTTTATAGCGACCGCTCAACTCATAGCGGTTAAATCCAGATAGGTTTAAAAATCCGCCGAGATCTTGCACATAGATGGGAAATAACTCAGCTGAATCTGAGCCGCCAAAGGATCCTTTCAGCAGCAAGGTATGCCGCTCATAGGTGAGCGGCTGTGTCAGATCCACTTGATAATAATCCACGCTTTCTCGCTGACTTTGTGACAGCGCTTCAGCGTGCGTACGGCTATGACCATAGGTCAAATCGATGGCGCTCCCCTTTGACGGGAAAAAGACATTATCCAAATCATCAAAACGGAAAGTGACGTAAGCGCCATGGGTATCGTAATCTTGGCTTTGATTCAGCGCATCGACATCAATTCGCCCGCCAAGCGCTTCAATGCCCACGGCGATGCTGCCAGAGCGATGCCAATTCCAACCCAGCTCGCTGTACGCGCGCGCTTGCGAGTAATCGATATTGAGAAACTCGAGCAGCTCATCCGGCGGTAAATAGAACTGGCGGTTTTCATTACGAAACGACGCGCCGACACCGGCATAAAACTCACGCTGATAATCAAAGGGCAAATAAAAATCGGTGGCCACACTTTTCCAGCTCCCTAAGGAAGCCTCGACTGACCATTGGCCGCCATAGCGAGTAATATCATGCAGCACATACTCAGCACCAATGGCATGATTGGAGCGCTGATCAAAATCATCTTCAAAAGCCAAACGAAAGTTGAGATAACCCGGCCCCCAACTTTTCTCAACCACTTGCACCTCAAGATGATTATTCCCTTGATCATCGTTTCGAATTTGATAGCGGATCGTTTCGTAATCATTGAGCGCATAGACGCTGCGAATCCGCTTTTCGATCTCTGCTTGGGTTTGCGGCAGCTGTTGATCAAAACCAAAGAGCTGGACCAAAGCTTCATCACTTTGTTTGGTTTGGTTATCAAATTTAACTGTGGTGATATGCAAAGATTGCTGGGTGAGCAAAGCCAGATGTTTGGCTTTAAGCTGCTGACGATATACAGCGTAATCTTGCTCGCTTAGCTGATAAGCAAGCAGTGCTGGCAACATGGCTTGGGCGGCTTTTTTCCCTGATTCATAAGCCGTTTGCATCTTATTAAATTCAGGCGCCGTGATGTTATCCACGTCAGGCGTTAAATACACATCATGCCCATGCTTTAACAGACGACGCTGCACATCAGTACCAGAATTGGTCATATGTGTGGTGAGCTGAGTGACCACATTAATCGCAGAGTTTAGTTCGCCATAGCCAAGTAAGCTGTCTCGAAGATCCACTGCGATAATGATATCTGCGCCCAGCTCTTTGGCTATATCCACGGGCATATTGTTGACGATGCCGCCATCAACCAAACGTTGCCCATGCCATACCACAGGCTTAAGCGCCCCCGGTACAGACATCGACGCTTGCATCGCGATCGCCAGATCGCCGCCATCTAAAATCACCGGCTCAACGGTTTCAATATTGGTTGCAACTGCGCGATATGGAATGGCCAATTGATCAAAGTTCACCACCGCAGGCTGTAGCCCCACAGCCTGACGCAGCAACACTGCCATGGTTTGGCCGAGCACAGCACCAGGGCGATCGCGCATGGTGCCATTGGGAGACAAGCCGATATCGGTTTGGATTTGATATTCATCATGGCTGCGCTTATCACGCAGGGTGAGTTCTTCTCGTGAAGGGCGATCGGAATAACCGCGGTTCCAATCAATGGCAAATGTACGTGCTTTGATCTCTTCTGCACTATAGCCCAAGGCGATCATGCCGCCGACATAAGCGCCCATAGAGGTCCCGGTGACAACATCAACAGGTATTCGGTTCGCTTCTAAAACTTCATATACCCCAATGTGGGCTGCGCCTTTGGCACCGCCGCCACTCAGCACTAGCCCTACGTGTTCGCGTGCTGTCGCTTGCGTGGAAAACAGCGCAATAACACTTAGAATAAACCATGAATAGGGACGAAATCGCACGCTGCACTCCTTTGCAATTAGTGATTATTGACCTGCACTCATATCATCAAGTGCTTTCATCACTTGACCATTGAGATCCCCTTGGTGGATCGACTGGCAGATCTTACGGCGCACAGCTAAACCAGAGATTAACGATTCAATAGATAGATGGCGATCGTGCGGCTGTTGGTTGTATAGCTCAACGGTACGACTGAGGGTGTCGTAGCTCACTACTTCATCACCAACTTTGAGCCATTCTAGTTTTTCCATCAATGCGTGGCACTCTTCGCTAATCGCATTGACGCTATGCCCACTAATGGCAGAAAGCGCGCGAATACTGCGTTGCATCGCCTCTTCCGAGGTATATTTGGTAAGCACTATGGTAATTTCATCCGCATTAATCTCAACCACATGCTTACGTAATTTCACGCGACGACCTAAACGACCGCCAGGGCGAGGCCCCGTGCGTACAATGGGTTCAAACTCACCATCGATAATTTCGGCAAGCTGATCCAGTTCGCGAGATGAAAGGATCTCGTTGCGAAGTGGATTGGGTAAGGTTGGCGCCATATTGCGCTTTCCTTGGTTGGTTGTTTTCGCGCGCGAATAACGGATCACCTCATCGACATCCGAGCGAATATCCATTTGATAATCCACTTTGCCCTGCACTTCAAGGGTACTGATGGTGAGATGATATCCCCATAAATTAACGGCAAAGAGATCGCCTTGTCCGTCTCCTTTGGCCAGCTTACGCAACTCACGGATCAAGTCTGCTGAAAAACGGCGCCATTCGATTTGCCGCGCCATCTTTTGGTTCAGCTCGCTCAGTAACATACTGTCCTCCTGCCGACGAGCCATACGGCTACGGAAAAAGGTATAGAGCTGAAAGACCAAGGTATGTTGGCGCAGAATTTCTGGCGGGAACAAGAAGAAATAATCACGGGTCAGTAGCTCTTCAAAAAATGAAGGCTCCCAGACCAAAATGTACAAATTAGGTTTGATGCGAATTTCACCGTCACTATTTTGTGTCGGCGCTTCTTCAGATGCGGTAATGGTTCGCGCTAAAAACCGGAAACGATCACTTTTGAAACCCTCAGGCATATTTTCACTGAGCCAGCGCCCTGTGAGTTCATGCAATTGAAAATCGGTAAATTCAATACGATCGATACTATCTCGAATGCTGTCGCGTGCTGGCCCACTGTCTTTTTTACCGCGCAACGTCAAAATATCCGTAATGTATACGGGAGTTTTGTTACTCATGCCACGGCTTTGCAATTCATAATCATCCATATGATGCTCATGGTATTGCACCGTCATGGTAAAGAGCGCAAACAAGGTCATTAAATCATCGACCGTCATGATCGACTTTGATGATCGCGTTTCGATAATGGCTTTGGTGCCGCTAATTGCGACCATTGCCTTTTGGTAATTTTTGCGGGTTCGCGGTGGCGCCAGTGCTTGGTCAATGATCCCTGCCCAGCTGGCGGGTGAAACCACAATCTGATCAGCTTCATCAGGCATGGTTGGGGGGGTACCTAAACCATGGGCACTGAGTAATTGTTGATTGACATGACTTTGCGCAAGTGCGCGGGATTTCTTTTGTCGATCTTTGGCCATGCTTTGTTCTGAATTGAGCGCAGTTGCGCCAAGCTCTGAAATAAGCTGACTAGGATTGATAAA